>CALCVH010000163.1 GCA_937907585.1 uncultured Bacillota bacterium
TCCTAATCATACAAGCAAGGGTAGAGAATTAATTCAAGAATGCATAGACTGTGAAAAAGGAAATAACTGTGGAGTACTATCAACAGTTGATAGGCATATTAGACCACACATTTTAACTTTTGATGATAACTGGGTTGCGAAATGTCCATATTGTCATAAAGGAAAACTTGAACCGGTTGAAGATTCAACATTTGAAAACTTCATCCGTAATTCATGGAAGTTTAATGGTGATAATGGAGAATCATTTATTAGATTAATGCTTCAAGAGCTGACAAGAGTTAACGATATTAAAGCGATACTCGAGAACGATGATGAAGTTAACATGGGCGAGGACGAAGACGATGAGTAATATTGTTAAGATTGGAAATAAGAATAAGAAATATTTTGAAAGTATCGTCAATATCGTTAAAGTATGTAACTTCGATAAGATTGATAAAACAGATATTAGAGTGTCAGATGATACTATAGAATATGGTGATACTATTTTTAAATATGTAGACAGAATAAAGACTATAGAATCTGATGGAGTAAAATTTGGAATTGGTAAAAATGGAGCCAACTGGTTTATAGGACTTAAGGGAGGCAAAATCGATTCTTATGATGGCGCATGGAAAGCGCTAATTGATAGAGTTGCGAAACAGTTCCATAAAGAATATTCATTCTTAGAATTTAATCAATCTGAAGATTATAACTATACTGATAATAAGAACTTTGAAAAAACACAAAAAATAATAGATACTTTATTTCAAGTAGATGTTAAAGGATTTAGTGTTGAAAAAAACACTGAAGAAACATTCGGAGATGTTTATGGCGCAATTCTTAAACTAAGAATTAGCGAAGGAACAGGTGAACCTCAAACAATACTTTGTAAAGTATATTTTAACCAAGAAAGAAATGGAGATTTAACTCCACTACCTAAATCTGTTGCGAAAGATATAAACGATGCGTTTAGAGTAAATCCTAAAAACGCTAAATCAGAAGGAATAATCAAAAGAACTAGCGATTCTAATAAAGCTAGCGAATCTGAATATATTAAAGACGTTGCGACAAACGTTGCGAACGCACTTATTAAAATAATGGAATCAAAAGATAATAAAACTAATTTTGATGATTATTGTTTCTTACATCATAAAGAAAGAGATGAAGAAATATTAGATGAACTAATTGATAAAGCTCCATCTTTAGATGAAGTATCAATCAAATGTAGTGATCTTAGTCTATTATCTATTATCCACGTTAAATGGAGAACTGATAGCTATATCGTTAAATATTTATCTAAACCATATTTCTTATTTAGTTATGGACTTCAAAATAGACTTGATGTCAGATGCTTATCATGTAAAGATAACGCTGATATCATCGTTATGAATATGGTTAAAAATAAAGAAGAATATAAGGATGATATAGATTCTCCTGAATTTGATATTGATGAATTCTTGGAATTAGAAGATCCATACATGTCTAAAGATGACTTTAATACTTTAGAATTAAGCAATCATTTAATTGTGGTTCCTTGTGAGAACGCACATATTCAGGATTCTATCTGTGTTGAAGGAAAGAGACTTAGATGCATCTCTCAAGTTGTATACTCAAAAGATAATGATAGATTCTATTGTAAGAATTGTCGTCATCCTGAAGTTGTATATAAGGTTGATGATACATACGCAATAGTTAATGATAATCTTCATTATGTAAACAGCAAAAAAGAATTATTTGATTCTGAAGATTTAAATAGATGTTTAATCTGTAATCGTTACATAAAGATAGAAGATGGTGATTATTGTCCTATCTGTTCTTTAGCTGTCAATAATCAAACAACAGAAGAGAATATAGAATTATATAAGAGATATGGCTCTATCATTCCAGTAAGAAATAGAATATTCAAGATGTTCAAACCTAAGTATGGATTTGAAGATGAAGAAATGATTCTATTGAAACTAGGAAATAATAGTTATTATAAAATCAACAAGCTTGATGATTTTAACAAAATAAAAGCTAAGAGAGTAGGAGGCAGATAATATGACTAAATATAATGTATTCTATAGTCAAATTAAAAAAAGATTATTTCCTCTCTTAATAGTTACAATTGCATCAATTCTAGTTAATGCATTTTTAACTATCACATTATTAGTTAAAATGACTAGTTTTAATTATGTTTTATATCCGCTATCATCTTTAACTGTAGGTGTTTTATTCTTAATATATCAATTATTTGCGAACTTTAAATTAGGATATTCAAAGATAGTTGCGGTAATCTATTGTTTAATAGAAGTTCTTATTTTGACATTTCAACTCATAATTCCATATTCTAATAACCAATTCTATATGACAAATCTGTTTATGGGTATTTATATAGTAAATACTTTACTAACTGTCATATTCACAATCGTATCCATATTAAATAATGTTCAAATATCAAATAAGAAGAATTTCACAGCCTTAGTTATCACATCGATCTTTATGGGGTTACTAGTTGCGGGTGATCTATATTTCTTTAATCAATATGGTGTATATGGCCAAGGAAAAGATAAACAATTAATCTATTCATGGAGCGATGATGGATCATATGATGTAAGTGGCGTTATTGATGATAATAATGAAGTAGTCGTGATTAAAGAAACTTTCAATAACGCAAAGATAAACAAAATAGATTCTAGCGTTATAAATAGTAAAAATGTAAACACAATCAATTTAGATTTTGATAATCAAGAACTCTTAATAACAAATATTGATAACTTAAATGTTGATAAAAACGTTACAATTAACGCTAAAAAAGAACTATTAGATAAATATCGTAATGATTTTTATAACACTAAAAAATCTGAATATATAAAACTCGCTAACTCTATGCATCCACTCGATGTTAGTGAGAACGAAAAATATATAGTATTCAATTATGATTCATACGCTTTAGAAAAAGTAGATTATCAGATTTTAAATACTTGGTATGGAAAAGAAAATGATATTTTTGATATCTCAACTTTTATGAACTTTGAATATGTAAAACATTCAAATCCATTAAGTGTTGAAGATTTGTTGTGGAACGAAGCTAATAATGATAATGTAATCCTTGATTTAAATGGGAATACTGTATTCAATGTAGTTGATAATATGGATTTTAAAATCAGTTTCAAAGACATTCATAAAATAATCATTCAAGATGATAATGATGATATATATGAAGCTGAAAACAACAAGAAATATATTGATTCAACTCATAAATACAAACTTTCAACATCTGAAAATATCTATAAGATTTTTGATGAATATCCAACTCGTGATGGTTTTGTATTAACTTGGAAATATGGTAATGAAACATTAGATGTTGAAAATAAAAAATTCCCTAACGACTTAGTATTAAGTGTTGTGCCTACATGGGAGATGTTACCAACAAGAGTCAATAATGATGTTCTTGATGAATATGATATTACATATGGTGATTCATTTGATTTTTTAGTAGATGCGACAAAAGCGTCTAACTCATTCAATCTTAAATATACTTTAATAGATAATAAGAGTGAAATTCTTTTTGATTCAACTAGTAGTGATGTTAGTGTAAGTGGATTAAAACCAGAAAATAGTGAAAAATATAGAATTATAGTCACAACTACTACAAACGATTCATCGCTAAAGTTATCTACTTATGTAACATTTAAAATAAATATTAATAAAAAAGCTCTTTCATTTAACTGGAATAGTCCAGAGGATAATATCTATTCAAATACTGATAAAACTATTTCAGTAAGCCATAATGAATCTGAATTAGTTTATGGAGATTCTTTATATTATTCAATTAAAGATTCTAATCAAAAATATGTAAATGTTAAAAACGCAGGAAACTATACATATTCAGTTGAATTAAATGGCGACTCAGCTAACCTTTATAGTATTAAAGATAGTGATGTTAGTTATTCGTACGTTATCCATCAAAAAGAAGCTGATGTAGAGTGGTCTAATTTAGAATTTACATATGATGGATTATCTCATAATCCTACCGCTAAAATTAATGGATTATGTGATGGTGAAAGCGGAAATACTACATTAACATATACATCTCCAAATACAAATGTGAATACGTATGAATGTAGAGTTTTACTAGATAATGATAACTACATTTTAAATAATGTTTCAACAAATTATACAATTAATAAAAGACCTATAATTATTACTGGTTTAGATTTCGTTAAAACATATGATGGAAATTCATATGAGCCAACATATGAATTAAGTGAAAGTATAATTGAAGGTAACACAATAACTGGAAAACTTGCGTGCAGTGGAATCAACGCTGGAACATATCCGATCACAAGAGGTAGCTTAGATTTAGGTAATAACTATGAAATTAGTTATGTTCCAGGAAATCTTACTATCAATAAAAGAGTAGTAACTGTTACCGCTAAACCTATTACAGTCACCTATGGTGAATCATATAAGCTAGAATATGAATTAAGTGAAAAATTAATTAGTGGTAATAATGTAAGTGGTAATATTACTTCAAACGATGTTAAAAACGCTGGAACATATGAAATCACTATTGGAGATTTAAGTTTTGGAGATAACTACGAAATTAATTATGTTAAAGCTACATTAACTATAAATAAAAAACTTCTTACTATTAATGCGGATAATCAAACTATAACATATGGTAATAAAGACGCTACACTAAGTTATACTCATACAGAATTAGCATACTCTGATGAATTTGTAGGTAATTTAGTTAGAGAAGAAGGTAATGATGCAGGAGAATATAATATTTTAATTGGCACATTAGATGTTAATGAGAATTATGATATTACATTTAATAGTGCGGTATACAAAATTAATCCTAAAGAAATCATTATCAATTGGGATAATTTAAATATTACTTATGATGGAAACCCACATAATAATGAAATACATCCTACCTATAAAGATATAAATAATAACGTTATAGATCTTGAATTTAATGTGGATAATTTCACTGATGCGGGAAATCATGATGTTATAGTATCATTTAAGAATGGTGAAACAAACTACATTCTTCCAACTAATCATTCTAAGGCCTATTCAATTTTGAAAGCTAAAAATGCGTTTGATGGTCAATATACTACAAATGAATATGAGTTTGGAACAGTACCAGCATCTATAAGTGTACCAAATCCTAGATTTGGAACAAACACTATCAAATATTATAGCGATCAAGCATGTAATAATGAGATAATATTAAAGAGTGATCTAAATGTTGGAACATATTATATTAAAGTATCAGTTAAAGGAAACGATAACTATAGTGACCTTGAAAATGTTTTAAGTTTTAGAGTCAATCCAAAAGTAGTAAGCGTTGAATGGAACGAACTAGAACTTGAATATACAGGAGAAAATCAAATTAATCAAGTTCAAGCTAGATTTAAAGATATTAGTGGTAATTACCAAAATTGTTTATTAAATTTAAGTGAAATGATTGAAGCTGGTACTTATAATCTTATTGCGCTATATGATAGTGAAAACTACACTTTAACTAACAATACTAAACAATATGTAATAAGTGTAAAGGAGACAAACTAGTATGAAATGTCCTCAGTGTAATCATGATGTTGAACCTTTAACACTAGTTAATGGTAAATGGGGATGTCCTGATTGTAAAAGACTTTTTGTAAACTATAGTCTTGATACCAGTCATGAATCTCAAGAATTAGGTGAACTATCAAGAATCTATTATTTAAAATACCTAGAAAAAGCACCTAGCGATAACAAAAAAGATATTCAGATAAAGAATAAATATTTAGAAAAATCTAAAGAATACGCTAGAGAAGCTGCGAAAAAGTCTAACCCACTTGGATATTATATGCTTGCGTATTTCTATGATTATGACTACGATGGTATGAACTTGAGTGAAGCAGAACGTTGTAAGCTCGCAACCCCATATTATAACGCTATTGCTCTAGCTGATTTTAGCGGAATAAAAGATGAAAAAATCAAAGCTGATACATATGAAATACAAAAGCTAGCGATAGAAAAATTTAAGACAATGTTACTAGAGATGAGCCATGATAATAGAATATTATATGGACTAGAAGAATACAACAATATGGCTAGATCTTTAGGATTAAGTGTTGATTTAGATGATAAATCTGATAATCTTGACGACATAGATTTAATAAGCAAAATCATAGATAATGATAAAGAAAAAACTAAAACACCTATATTTAGTTTATTCACTATCACATTTGGACAACTAAAAGAGATTCTTAAAAAGAACATTATCTATGATAAATACTTGTTGTCATTCTATGAAGTTAATAGTCAATTAAAGATTAATGAATCGACAGTTATAAGAAGTAAAGACGCTGCGAAAAACATATTAACTAATGGGAAGGATTATCTAAATAAACAATCAAAAGAACCATTAGATAATAGAAAAGTTGTGCTCACTATTCTTTACAAAGGATTTAAATCAAAATATAAAGAAGTTAACAATTATATTTCTAGATTTGAACAAAAAGGAAATAAGAAAAAACAGTTAGATACAGAAATTAGTATTGTATACAACAACTTATCAGGAAGCGGTAAAGCATATAATACGAATTTTATGTTCTATGAAGATGATATTATCTTCACAAAAGATGCGAGTATTAAAACTCTATTTAAATTATTAAATGAATAAGTAACTTATTGTGGGAGGAAATATGGAATTCAATAAGAAAAATTTAGATTTTGTAGTAAAAGTGCTTAAGGATAATAAAGTAAGTTATTGTTCTAAGATTGAAGGCTATTTTAATGATGAGCCTGAAAAAGCTGAAGTTAGAGATATGGCTTCTAGATTTTTTGAACTATTATCAAAACATGCGATCGATGGAATTAATAATGGTTTCAATAAAAAGATAATCGAAGAAGCTTCTGAACAAATTGCGGCTCAAATGAATGTCAAAGCTGAAAAACATATCAAAGATGCGGCTAAAGTTTATGAGAGATTAAGCACTGCGAAATATAAAGGAAATATCGAAAAAGATAACTATCTAGCTGGAAGATTATATGGCATTATCAGCGATACAATCAGATCAGCTAAAATGTTCTTACAATATCAAAAAGATGTTGAAGGCGAAGCGAGAGATACAGTGCTAGCTGGAATTGAAAAGTTAGAAGAAGCTCTTGAAATGGTAAATAACGTATTTGACTATACAAGCAAAGAATCTATCGCTTTATATAATGATGCGTATGAATGCGTTCAAAAATGGGCTAATGAAGTAGTTGGTACATTCATAACTCCTAATACTAATTTACCTTTAGAAAGACTATTTGAAGATTTAGAACAGTGGTCAAATTTAGTTTTAAATGGAAAGAAAGAAACTGAACTAAAAGCTTTAGATTATGGAACTACTGATTTAGATAGATTTGAAGAAGTATGTACTGGAGCTTTAAATGATATCGAAGGTATTAGAACAGCGTTTGAAATAAGAAAGAAAAATTATGATAAACGAGAATATGATTTACAGGCTCTAAACGATAAAATCAATGAGTTAAACAATAAAAAAGAAGCTCTAGAAAATGAAAAATTAGAAGTTAAAAGAAGCTATAAGAATGGCGATATTTCTAAGGATGTAGCGCTCAATAAATTAGATTTTATCTCTGGTAAATTAGAAGATTTAGATGATGAAATCTATACATATAATGCAGAACTCAAAGAAGAAGAGGAAATGATCGCTGCATCTAGACAAGAAAGACTTCAATATGAATCAATGTTTAGAAAGATAGATAAGATGAAAGATTCTCCTATCAACTTCTATTACGTAGTGAATGAAAGAAATATTCAAATTGATAAGATTAAAGATCTATTCTCTGGAAAAGCTAGAAGCAATGAAGAAATAAGCGAAGCTGTATTCCAAGTTAATCAACTTGAAAGTGGTTATAATGACGCTCACAACATCACTGTTGCGGCTATTGAAAAGATGAAAAATAAGAGATTTGTCTCTGAAGCTCATAAGACTGAAAGAAAGAAAAGAAGCCTTATTGAAGATGATAGAAGAAAAGAACTTGAAGACTTCCTTGATGGCGATACAGAAGATAGAAACAATAGTAAGAATGATATCGATGATTTAGATATCGATGAAAAGGTAAGCGTTCGCTCTAATAAAGAATAATTATGGCAGTTTTCAAAGAACAACTTAACTACGTCACAAGTATCTACGTTAAAAATAATGAAATTGATGTTTTAAGGTCTTCACTTAAGACCTTAAAAACACTAATTTCAAGTAGAGATATAAGCCCAGTAAACAAGGAATTATCCCTTCACTTGTTCTTTTGTACATACTGTAAGATTGCGTTACTAGATTTAAGAGATGAAAGATTTAATCATGAAATATCAGAAAACTATATTATTAATCTAGAAAATTATCTATCAAAAGCTCAAAAGAATGATTTAGAAAATGCGGTATTAACACTCCAAAATTCCATAAGGTTAATCAAGCATTTAGAAACAGTCTATGAAGACTATAGATATAACTATAGTTTAGTTTTTGATAATGATAATAACATAGTAATAAATGATATTGATAAAGCGAAAGAGATAAGCGATTACGCTAATAAACAAATGAAATTAATAGAGGAATATAAAGGATATAATCCATTTATAGATAAGATTTCATTTATCGATTTAAAGGAGATATCTCTTCATCTATTTAAAGTATTAAATGATAAAACTATAGAAGCAGTAAGAACTTTAAACAATAAAGATATTAAGAGAGTCTTTGACGAACAATGTATTGTGTTAGATAATGAAATGGCCAATAAATATGAATATTATCCAGGATTATCTAATGATATAAATAAAAATAATGGCTTTTATGTTTTATTTTCACCATTTGAAATAGAAGCTGAGCTCGCAACATATTATTATGAAATAACTAAGAATAAAAAGTTCGTTGTAATCAATGCGTTAAATGTTAAAGTTAAAGATTATGATACATTATTTAATTCTATATCTCTTCTTGACTATAACGTACTAGTATTGAACCTTGAAAACCTAGTTGATAATAGAAAGAAATCATTTCTTAAAGGTTTATATGGCTTATCAAAACAAAGATACGTATTTGTGCATAACCCATACGCCAGCATTCTAATGTATGATGAATATGTTAAATACGCTAAAGAATTAGATATTCTTAAAAGCTATGAACTATCTTATGTATATATCAACTTCCCACCATTTAATTCTTTAATTGATATTTTGGAAAAGAAAAATATCATATCTAAAGAAGATGATAAAGAAAGAATTAGAAACGAGCTCAAATTCATGGGCTATTACGGACTAAATGTGCTTATAAATAGCTATGTGTTTGGAAAGAATTGGTTTGAAATCGCTAAAAGTATATCTGATTCGAACACTAGTAAAGTAATTCAATATCTTGATAATTTGCCATCTCAAATACAACTAATTGATTATGGATGGTGCGAGATTGAAACTGGTAAGAATTATTTATCTAAACAATCAGTCATTTATGATTATGATAATATCCATATCGTAAATAA
Organism: uncultured Bacillota bacterium; assembly: GCA_937907585.1. Classification (GTDB taxonomy): domain Bacteria; phylum Bacillota_I; class Bacilli_A; order Izemoplasmatales; family UBA1188; genus UBA1188. The sequence continues at coordinate 9,505 of CALCVH010000163.1, forward strand.
AGTAAATATTAAAAAGATAATGAACGCTAAACTACCTTTAGATGAAAAGATTGGAACGATGGTCCAATACGTACTACTTGCGGGTGATGATGAAATTTATTTTAAAGAATTATCTAAGGAAGATAAAGAATCTAGAATTAAACTTGCGACTGAACTAGTATACGTTATATTTGGATTTGATTATCTACCTGAAGTTATCTTTGAAAAAGATGACTTATGGGCTGGACTAAATGTAAATAGAGGTCAAATTATCAAATATAGTACAAAATACTATAATGATTTTGAATCTATTATGAATACAATATGTCATGAATGTAGACACACATTCCAACATTTTGCGTATTCAACATATAATGAAAACTTCAGCAAGGTTTATGGCATCAGCAAGAATATGATCAGCGAATGGAGAGAGAATCTAACGCACTATTCATCATTATCATCATTAGATAGAGATGATAAATATTACGCATATAGATACCAAGTAGTTGAAGCTGATGCGAATGCGTTTGCGCAGGATTGTATAGATGGCGCCGCAAGATCATATAACACCATTAATTTTGAATAGGAGGATTTATGGATTTACTAGAAAAATATATTGTAGAACTTCTTCATATTAGCGAAGTTGATAAAAACAATCTTATTGATATATACGCCAAAAGAAACACAACAATTGAATTATCATCTTTAATTGGATATACATATAAAGAATGTCTAGATGTTATAAAGAAGAAGATAGGCAAAATTGGTAATACATTTTTAAAAGATAGTTCTAGAGATAATGTAGATCAAAAGATTGGGATAGATTCAACATTTTTTGACTGGCAGTTTTTAGATGGTTCTAAAGATAAAGAATATCTAGCTAAATATGTAGATTCTATATATAAAAATATTTCATCAAAAGGTTTTAATCCTCTATTCTTAAGCATAGGATTATTAAGATGGAAAGTATCATATAAAGATACTAATAAAATAATTGAAACACCTTTAATTATCTTCCCAATCAAATTAATAAGAAGCGGTCAAGCATCTCCAATCACTATTGAATTTGTCGATGATGATATCTATTTTAACCCATGTCTTTACTATAAACTACTTGAACAGATCCCTTCAGATGTAGTTGAGAAGATGCCTAGACCAAGCGGAAATAATGATAATAGTTTAACTAGCGTTATTGACTTAAATTCTTTAACAGTAGACTACTTTGATAAGATAGAAGAATATGTAAAATTAAACAATAAATCTCAAGATACTGTATTTGAAATAATAAAGGATAAAGTATTTATTTCTGAATATAATCATGAAGATATATGCATGTATTATGATTTAAAGAATCATTATAATAAAGTATATTTAA
>CALCVH010000164.1 GCA_937907585.1 uncultured Bacillota bacterium
ACGGGCCTGACTCGAAATCAGGTAGCCCTCACGGGCTCGAGGGTTCGAATCCCTCCGCTTCCGCCACAATGCAAAATATGAAAAAAATAAAAATAAAAATTGATTATTTTTCAAAAGAACAAATTAAAGAAAAATTAAAAAATATGGTATTAGAATAAATCATTATGCTGAAGAATATTTTTCTCATCCTAATTTTTCTCTAGAATTTATGGATAATAAGTTAGTAGTAATCGCTTCTCTAAAAGAGATCGGTTTTAAAAATGGCGCTACTTTACCAGAATTATTTAAAAATATATCGCAAATTGGATTAAAACCATGTTCAGTTGAAACTGGTCTTCTTCTTCGATTAGTATGGAAAAACCAACCTGAAAGTCAAAATAATATTTTATCTGGAACACACGAAGTTCCTAATTAATCAGTGACTGTTTTATCTGAATTCTTAGAACAAAATAACAGTTTTCCAAAGGGATTATATCTAAGAAATGTTGATGTCGTACTATGGCTTCGAGGATATATTTGTGATTTAGAATATGTATTCCCTGGCGATGCCTTATTCGCTTTTGAAGAAATGTAATATAATAAAAACTCAACTGGTTTAAAATTCACAGTTGAGTTTTTATATCGATATAATTATACAGTCATTACTTCTTTTACTTTAGCTTCTAATAACTTATCAATTTCTTTAACATATTTATCAGTTAATTCTTGAACGTCGTTTAAGTAATCTTCTAACATGTCTTCAGAAATTTCTTTGTTTTTCTCGTTTTGTTTTAATCCAGAGTTAACATCTTGACGAACGTTTCTAACCGCAACTTTAGCGGCTTCACACTGTTTACTTAAATCTTTAACAGTAGCTTTTCTGTTTTCTTCTGTCATTGGAGGAAGAACAATTCTTACTCCTTGTCCGTCATTTTGAGGAGTAACACCTAAATTCGCTGCGAAAATTGCTTTTTCGATTAGTGTTAAAGTTGATTTATCATAAGGCTTAATGTAGAGCTGATTTCCTTCTGGTGTAGATATAGATGAAATTTGATTCACTGGTGTATCTACTCCATAATAAGAAATAGTTAATGCATCAAACATCTTAGGATTTGCTCTACCAGTTCTTGCTTTAGATAAAACTTCTTTAAAGTTTTGGATGGCTCCTTCCATCCTTTCTTCACATTCAAGTAATAAAGTATCAGAATCCATAATTATTTCTCCTTTCTTACGAGCGTACCAATTTTTTCGCCTTGTAATGCTTTTTTAATCGCGCCTTTAGCACTGATATCAAATACTATTATATCAATATTATGCTCATCAGCGATAGATGCTGCGGTTAAGTCCATTACATTCAAATTTTCTTTAAGGATATCTCTATGAGATAGTATATCATATTTTACTGCATTTTTGTCAACATTTGGGTCTGCAGAATATACACCATCAACACCATTCTTTCCCATTAACACAAGATTTGCGTTAATATCAACAGCTCTTAATAGTGTTGCGGTATCTGTAGAAAAATAAGGTCTACCAGTTCCGCCAGCGAATATTACAACATTGTCATCATCTAAATATTCGTTTGCACCTGATACTGTGTATGTTTCTACAGCAGTTGGTATTTCTAGACAACTTATAACTTTTGTTTTAACTCCTGCTTGAATTAATGCGTTTTTTAAATAGATTGCGTTCATAACGGTACCAATCATTCCCATATAATCGCATTCAACTCTATCTACGCCTAATTCTTTAGCATCTCTTCCTCTAAAGAAGTTTCCTCCGCCACATACAATACTTATTCTATGTGTTTTAAGTTCATATGCTTCCTTAATTTCTTGCGCTAGTGCTTTAGCAACTACAGGATCAACTCCTATACCTTTTTCACCACCTAAAGCTTCTCCGCTCAATTTTAATACTATTCTATTCATGATATACCACCTTTATTTTATAAAAAAGAACACCAAAAAGTGTTCTTTTATTTTTATTATTAAGCTTGTTTAATTTGAGAATAAACTTCTTCAGCGAAGTTGTTTTCTTTCTTTTGAACGCCTTCACCAACTTCGTTTCTTGAATAACAAACAACAGTTGCTTTATTGCTTGCTAAATATTGTCCAACAGTTTGGTTTGGATCAATAGCGAATGGTTGATCAACTAAGCATACAGCTTTTAATTCTTTTTGTAGACGACCTTCGATCATCTTTTCTAAGATATTAGCAGGTTTACCAGGATTTTCTTGAGTAGCTTCTTTAGTAATGATTTCTCTTTCGCTATCTAAGTAAGCTTGATCTACTGCTTCTCTATTTAAATATGTTGGGTTAGATACGCAGATATGCATAGCAAGTTTCTTACCAACTTCTTCATTTCCGCCTTCAAGAACAACTACTACTAATTTCTTGTTATCAAAGTGTTTGTATAAACCAAATACTTGATCATCAGTCTTAGTAACGACTTTAATGTTTCTTAAAGTGATGTTTTCACCGATAATAGCGATGAAACCAAGTAACATATCTTTAACTGTTTCGCCATTAGAATTTTTTGCTTCTAAAGCTTCTTCAGTAGTTTTAACATTGTTAGCTAATAAAACTTGTCCAAGTTCTGTTACAAAGTTTTTGAATTTATCGTTAGACGCAACGAAGTCTGTTTCACAGTTAACTTCATATAATAAAACTTCATTACCATTAGTGAGTGCGCTGAATACGCCTTCAGCAGAAACTCTAGAAGCTTTTTTAACAGCTTTAGCGATTCCTTTTTCTCTTAACCATTTGATAGCAGCATCCATATCTGAATTGTTAGCTTCTAAAGCTTTTTTACAATCCATGATACCAGCGCCAGTTCTTTCTCTTAATTCTTTTAATTGCTTAGTATCAATATTCATACGTATGTCTCCTAATATTATTTAGATAATGCTTCGATTAAATCAGCTTTTTTCATTGAAGAAATGCCTTCAACACCTTTTTCTTTAGCTAATTCTTTTAATTGAGCAACTGTTAATTTATTTAAATCTTGAGTTTCTTCAGCTGGAGCAGCTTCATCTTCTTCTTTAGCGTCTTCTGCATTAACCATTTCAACAATAACTTGTTCAACGTCTTCTTGAGTTTCTTCAACAACTGGAGATTCAACTACACCGCCAGCACCTTCAATTAAAGCGTCAGCCATTCTAGAAATGATTAACTTTAATGAACGAATAGCGTCATCATTAGCTGGGATAACATAATCAACATCATCTGGATCGCAGTTAGTATCAACGATTCCGAATACTGGAATATGTAATCTCTTAGCTTCTAATATTGCAGTTCTTTCTTCTTTAGGGTCAACGATGAATAATGCTTGAGGTTGAGTTTCCATTTCAAGGATACCACCTAAGAATTTTTCAAGTCTTGCCATTTTCTTTTTGATATCATTAACTTCTTTCTTTGTTAATGCATCAAATGTTCCGTCTTCTTCCATCTTTTTGAAGTTTTGATACTTCTTAATAGATTTCTTGATTGTGTCGAAGTTAGTTAATGTTCCGCCTAACCATCTAACATTAACATAGTAATGTCCAGCACGAACAGCTTCTTCTTTAATAACTTCTTGAGCTTGTTTCTTTGTTCCTACAAATAAAACTTTGCCGCCATCTTTACCAATTTCTTTAAAAACTTCATAAGCTTGATCAATACAATCACTAGTTTTTTGTAAGTCAATGATATGAGTTCCTTGTCTTTGAGTGAAGATGTATGGAGCCATTTTAGGGTTCCATCTGTTGGTCTGATGACCAAATTGTACGCCCGCTTCTAATAGGGCTTTCATTGCGATTACTGCCATTTTTTAATTTCTCCTTATTTTCTGATTTTTTCACCTCCACCGCTTCAATACTTCTGGGCACTTGAATATCAAGCTCGAGCCCTCCGCTCCACGGTGTGTGTATTTTGGCCGTTATATATGTTATCAAAATCTAATTAAAAATGCAAGAAATATATTTTATATATTTTCATCATAGAAAAAGTTGGCTAAATTATCAGCAACTTAATACTATCTCAATCAAATAAAATTATTTATCCATTTAATTAGATATCCTAGAAATGTTCAAAGAAAGAACACCTTGTTTATATTGTAAAATTAAATTATTTTCATCAATTGTACCATCTAGATATATTTCATTTCTATCTATATCAGTACTGCTT
>CALCVH010000165.1 GCA_937907585.1 uncultured Bacillota bacterium
ACTGGACACCATACTATGTAGAAATGATTTCTGCAGTAAGAGATGGTAAGAAAGTAGAAAAAACTGATTTCGTTGGTACTTTAGCTTCTGAATCTGTTAAATTAGATGCTGTTGGATCATGCGCTGCTGAAGGCACTCAAGCTGCTATTGATGCTGCTATAGCTAAACTCAAAAATGGTACTTTACATGTATTCGATACTAATACATTCACTGTTGGTGGTCAAAAATTAACTACTTATCTAGCTGATGTTGATGATGATGGCACATTCACTGGTGAAACAGAAGTTATCAAAGATGGTTATTTCCATGAATCAGAATATCGTTCAGCTCCATACTTTGATTTACGTATCGATGGTATTAGAGAAATTAACGAATAATATTTAATTATTTATTATCATTAACTTAATATAGGGCGAGATATCTCGCCCTTATATTGATTTATATAAAGGAGTGCCTGTATGGAAAACAACGTTGCTGTATTACTAAAAAATATATCTAAACATTTTAAAGGCGTATACGCCAATAAGAATGTTAATTTAGAATTACATAAAGGCGAAATATTATCTATATTAGGAGAAAATGGTAGTGGTAAAACTACTTTAATGAATATTTTATCTGGTATATATCAACCTGAAGAAGGCGAGATTTATATCGCAGATAATAATAACGAATTAAAAAGAGCGATAATTAGTTCTCCTAGTGATTCAATTGAATATGGAATAGGAATGGTTCATCAACATTTCATGTTAGTTGATGTTTTTACTGCTGCAGAAAATATTATTTTAGGTTTAAAAGAAAAGAATAAAAAATCTAATTCATTTAAAGCTTTAGATGATATTGCATCTAGATATGGCTTTGATATCGATTTAAATAAGAAAGTACACAATATGTCTGTATCTGAAAAACAGACTGTCGAAATTATTAAAGTGTTATATAGAAACGCATCTATTTTAATACTAGATGAACCTACTGCAGTATTAACTCCTCAAGAAGCTGATAAGTTATTTACTATCATCAAAAAGATGAAAGAAGATGGCAAGTCTATAATCCTGATAACTCATAAATTAAACGAAGTATTGAGCGTATCAGATAGAGTTGCGATTTTACGTAAAGGTGAACACATTGCGACACTTGATACTAGTTCAACTAATGAAAGAGAACTAACTGAATACATGGTTGGAAAAAAGGTTGATTTGAAACTAGAAAGATTAAAGATTCTCGCAAGTCCTCCTATTCTTGAAATTAGAGATTTAAATGTAAAGAAAGATGATGGGACTACCGCTATATCTAATCTTAATTTCTATTTAAGAGGTGGACAGATACTAGGCGTTGCGGGAATTGCGGGATGTGGTCAAAAAGAACTATGTGAAGCAATCGTTGGATTACGTCAATATAATGGATTAATCACTCATAAGGGTGAAAACATTTATGGATTCACTCCTGAAAAAATTAAAGAATTAGGTATTAGAATGAGTTTTATACCTGAAGATAGATTAGGTTTAGGACTCGCACCTAACTTAAGTATCACTGATAATTTGTTACTTAAAACTTATCAAAATGATAAAGGTATATTTGTAAATAGAAATAGAGCGAGAGAAGAAGCTAAAGAATTAATTGAAAGATATGGAGTTGTAACTCCATCTACTGAAACACCTGTAAAGAATTTGAGTGGTGGTAATATCCAAAAGATTCTAGTAGGTAGAGAAATAGGTTCTAATCCTAATGTAATAATAACAGCTTATCCTGTAAGAGGATTAGATATTAACTCTTCATATATGATTTATGATATTTTAAATGAAGAAAAAGCCAAGAATACTGCGATACTTTTTATTGGTGAAGATCTAGATGTATTATTAACATTCTGCGATAAGATCATGGTTTTATCTGAAGGAAAATGTATGGGTATTATCCATACTAAAGAAGCAACTAAAGAAGAGATAGGATTAATGATGACAGGAGCTAAAAATCTACTCAAACTTCACCCAGAAAAGAAACAAGGAATCGCATCAGATAGCCTATTATCAGATGAAGAATGGAAGAATTTATCAAGGAAGAATTAAAATGACAAACAATAAGCATCACGAACCATTGTTTACAATATTTAATAAAACTGAACGTTCGAAACCTAAATCGATCATTTTAAGAGTGTCTATGATTCTAATCACTTTCATTCTTTCAATGGTTATTGTTTCGATAGTTATCAAAGAAAATATTTTTAGTATTTTAAAAACATTCTATCAAGGCGCTACTATTAGACCTTGGAAATTAGCTCTTGATTCATGCTTATTATTAGGATTTGGTGTAGCTGTTGTTCCTGCGTTTAAGATGAAGTATTGGAACATGGGATCTAACGGACAAGTCATGATGGGAACATTAGTTTCAATCATAATTATGTTCTATTTAGGACCAGTCGCTCTTAAAAGTAAATTAAATAATACCTTAATACTAATTTTAATGTTTATATCGAGTGTTATCGCATCAGTAATATGGGCTGTAATTCCAGCGTTATTTAAGGTATTCTTTAAAACAAATGAAACATTATTTACTTTAATGATGAACTATATCGCAGGTGGGCTTGTTGCGTATACAAATTTCGTATTGGCGAAAGGTCAAAAAGAAGCACAAGATGTTACATTACTAAACGAAGGTGGATGGTTACCTTATCAAGTATCTAAGAACTTTAACAGTAACTACCTCATCGTTTGTATCGTGATTTTATTAATGACTATATTTATCTATATCTATATGTCTAAAACTAAACATGGATATGAGATTACAGTTGTTGGGGACTCTAAAGCTACCGCAAGATATGTAGGAATGCATACTAAAACTATTATTATTAGAACCTTAATCTTAAATGGTGTTATGTGTGGAATTATCGGATTCTTATACGCTAGCGCAATCAACCATTCAATGAACTCTAATATGTGTGGTTCCTTAGGATTTACCGCAGTGCTAATAGCGTGGTTATCTAATTTCAACCCATTAGTGATGGCGCTAGTATCATTTGGCTTAGCCTTCTTAACAATAGGTACATCTAAAATATCGTCTGTATATAGAATAGGCAATAACGATATCGCAAACGTAATTATTGGACTTATGTTCTTCTCAATCTTAATCTGTGAATTCTTTATTAGATTTAAAGTTAGAATTAACCTTAATAAATTTAAAAAGAAAAATAAAGATTTAGATAATAAAGAAGAAAATAATAATATAGAACCTGATAAAGTAGTAGAAAAAGTTGAAATGGAGGTAACAAAATAATGTTTGTATCATTTATTGTCGCAGCCATTTCAATGGGCATAGTATATCTTTATGGATGTATTGGTGAAACCATAATAGAAAAAGGCGGAAACCTTAACTTAGGTATTCCAGGTATTATGTGTTTAGGCGCATATGGTGGAGCGTTAGGTGTAAATATATATTTTAGGATATTCTCAACCGCTAATCCTAGCACATTTGGATTATTATTATTCTCAATGTTATTTACATTCATATTCGCTGGTCTTGGAGGCTTGATCTACGCATTCCTAACAGTAAGCTTACAAGCTAATCAAAATGTAACAGGTCTTGCGCTAACTACATTTGGTGTAGGAGTTATGAAGTTTATGGGTTCTAATATGAACCAAGATAATTTCACTCTCGCATCAAAATCAATAAAAATGTTATTTAAAAACTACGATAAACTTGGTGAATTTGGCAGAATTTTCTTATCTTATGGTTTCTTAGTTTATCTAGCGTTTATTCTAGCGATACTTGTTAGTGTATTCCTAAAACATACAAGAACTGGATTATTCTTAAGAGCTATAGGTGAATCACCAAAAACAGCGGATGTTCAAGGTATAAATGTTAAAAAATATAAATATCTCGCAATTCTAATTGGTAGCGGTATCGCTGGATTAGGCGGATTATATTATGTATTTGATAGAAGTGGTGGTACAACTTTCGTAGAAGCCTCAATCGAAGCCTTTGGTTGGTTATCTGTTGCGCTTGTAATATTCTCAATGTGGAAACCACCAGTTGGAATATTTGGTTCGATCCTATTTGGAGGATTATATGTTCTTCCACAATATATAGGAGTATCAAATATTCAAATCAAGATGTTCGATATATTACCTTATGTAGTTACAGTTTTAGTTTTGATTCTAACATCAATATTTGATGCGAAGAACTCACAACCACCATTATCACTTGGAGTAAATTATTATAGAGAGGATAGATAAAATGAATGACATTAGACCAGAATCATTAGAAAGAATCACAAATCAAGCTTTAGCGAACAAGTTTATTGATGAACAAGTTAAAGCTTTAAAAGAACAAATTAAGGATGATAAAGTGTTATTAGCTTTATCAGGAGGAGTAGATTCTAGTGTTACCGCAGCTTTATTAATTAAAGCTATTGGTAAAAATCTAGTATGTGTTCACGTTAACCATGGATTACTTAGAAAAAATGAAAGTGAACAAGTTATTAACACATTTAAAAATGAATTAGGCGCAACTTTAATTTATGTTGATGCGGTAGATAGATTTTTAGATAAATTAGCTAATGTATCAGATCCAGAACAAAAAAGAAAAGTTATAGGTAAAGAATTTATCGATGTATTCGCTGAAGAAGCAAGAAAATTATCTGGAATAAAATTCTTAGCTCAAGGAACTATTTATCCAGATATCTTAGAATCTAAAGGAATTAAGGCTCACCATAATGTAGGTGGACTTCCTGAAGATTTAAATTTTGAATTAGTTGAACCTGTTAAATATCTATATAAAGATGAAGTTAGACAAGTAGGCTTAGCTTTAGGATTAAAAGAGGAAATGGTATTTAGACAACCATTCCCAGGACCTGGACTAGGTGTTAGATGCCCAGGCGCTATTACAAGAGATAGACTTGAAATAGTTAGAGAAAGCGATGCGATATTAAGAGAAGAATTCGCTAAATGCGGTTTATCTAAAAAGGTATGGCAATATTTCACAATCGTTCCTGATTATAGGTCAACTGGTATAAAAGACAACAAGAGAACTTATGATTATTTTGTAGTATTAAGAGCTGTAAACTCTGTTGATGCGACAAGCGCTACAGTAGAAGAAATACCATATGACATTCTATTTAAGATAAGGGATAGAATATTATCAGAAGTTCAAGGTGTAAATAGAGTTTTAGTTGATATTTCTCCAAAACCAATCGCAACTATCGAATGGGAATAATAATTGCTGCCAAGTATTTATTCATTATAAAATAATATATGTGCAAAATATGTGCGATGCACAATTTTGTATTGATAAATTATCAAATAATGCTATAATGTAATAAAGAGAGGCGATTTTATGAAGACTGTAAATATAACCATTAGAGTAGATGAAGATTTGAAAAAACAGGCTGAAGATTTATTTTCTGATTTAGGTATGAATTTTACAACTGCTTTTAATATTTTTCTGAAACAGTCTGTTCGTGAACAACAAATTCCTTTTAAAATTACTAAAAAAATTCCTAATAATACTACTCTTAAAGTTATGGAATCATCTGAAAAAAATGAAGGTATCTATGGACCTTATGATGATGTCTCATCTTTGATTGAGGCGCTTAATGCTTAAGATAGAGTTTACTAGCCAATTTAAAAAAGATTATAAATTAGCAATCAAAAGAGGGTGCAATATTAAAAATTTTGAAGTTGTTCTTTCTTATTTAATCAATGAACAAACATTACCAGAAAAATATCGAGACCATGCACTCCATAATTCTCGTAATTATAAAGATATGCGTGAGTGCTATATCGAACCTGATTGGCTTTTAGTATATAAAATCTTGAATGATACACTAATTCTACGTTTGATCCGTACAGGTAGTCATAGTGATTTGTATGATTAATCACTTATAAACAATAAATAATAAATCTAGGCACCATTATTGCCTAGATTTATATTTTTAATAAAACTATATTATAATAAAGTAGAATATAGTGAAAGATAAAGGTACTTACTATGAACGATAATGAAAAACTAAAGAAATACGCTATTATAACAGGCGCTAATGGAGGCATGGCAAAATCTACAATTGATTTACTACTTAATAATGGCTACTATGTTTTTGCGTTAGATTTAGTTAATTCTAATATTAACGAAAATGCTTCATATATAAAATGCGATATAACATCAGATAGTGATTTAACTAATGCATATTATTTAATATTAAAAGAAACTAATACAATAGATTTAATTATTCATTTTGCGGGTATATATGTTCTTGATTCCTTAATTGAAATAGATAATGAACTATTTGATAAATCATTTAAAATTAATGTTTATGGTGTTTATTTATTAAATAAGATGTTTGTCGATATTATGAATAAACATTCTAAAATCATTATAGTCACATCAGAACTCGCTAAAAGAAGCACATTACCGTTTACTGGATTATATGGAATTACTAAGAAAACATTAGATGAATATGCATATTCTTTAAAAATG
>CALCVH010000166.1 GCA_937907585.1 uncultured Bacillota bacterium
AATATCAAGAAATAAACTCATCGATGATTATGAAACTAAATTAGTTAATCTAAAGAATGAATATAAAGACATTCTATCAGAAAATGACACAACTATTTCTATACAGAATGATGAACTAGAAAGTTTAAAAAAAGAATATGATTTTATCCATGGTCAATTAGTTGGGATGAGATATAAAGCTAAAGACTTAGAACCATGTGATGAATACACATCAAGAAATAGATTCTTACAGTTAGAAAGAGATTTTACTGCCTTCGAAGAATTCTTTAATAAACAGTGGAAACTAACAAAAAAGAAAATTAAAAATAACGCTGAGAATTTAAAGAAAGAAGAAGAGGAAAGAAAGACAAACGAAACTAAAGAAAAAGAAGAAATAAGAAACAAAAAGAAAAAAGATTTAGGTTATGAAGTAGAAGAACCTAAAGCTGAAGAAGATACTAAAGAAGAAGATACTAAAGAATAATGATTGAAAGGTGAATGCGATATGAGGAATTTGAAGCGAAGAAGAATAATTATCTATATCATGTTTATAGCGCTAGTAGTAATCGCTATCATTTTCGGCTATTCACTTTATAAAGAAAATAAAAAATCTAGTTCTCAAATCTTCTTTACAGAGTCGCCAGTTGGATACATCTTCTTAGCGACTATCTTAGTTCTATTAATATCATTAATCTTCTTCTTGCTTGTGTCATTTAAACTAAAAAGAAGCGAAACAAAGACCACTCAAGTAATAAAGAAAGATAAAAATGATAACTCAATAATAGATTTCTTCTATATGGATACTAAGGAACTTAAAGACTTAGATAAAGAATATATAGAAGAAGTTAAAAAAAGAGAAAAGATTGTTGAATATGTAGATATAGAAGAAGAGAAGAAAGATTATTACGATATCGCGATGGAAGAAGAAAATAACGAAAATAAAGAAAATATCGTTATAAGTAGTAAACCTAGTGAAGAAAAAAGAGAATCAAATATTGAACTTGAAGAAAACTCCACAAACTCTAACCTAATCAGTGAAACAGGAGAATCAAGATTCTATAACTTAACTCAAATAGATAGATTCTATGATACATAT
>CALCVH010000167.1 GCA_937907585.1 uncultured Bacillota bacterium
GATAATAAATATCCAATTGGTCCAACAATTAACGCATATTTAATTGTGTTAGGTAAAGCGTATTGTAAGAAGTCTGAATCTCTAGTAAATAGGTTTACATAGTTATCTAAACCAATAAATCTTGGTGCGTTAATAGTATCATAATAGAAGAATGATAAACCTATAGAGATAATAATTAATAATATAACGAATGTGAAGAATACTAATGCATATGGAAGCGCAAACATAAAATCAAAAGAGATCTTCTTCTTTTTAGACGTATTAGCTTTCATGTAACCAACCTCTTAAATTAGATGATATTGGAACTTTATATGATGATGAACCATCAGCGTTTATATATCCAAATTCATCTAGCTTCCTTTTAAGTTCTCTATTTATCCTTGGCACAGATTCACTGATCGCTTGTCTTACAGGCATCTTATCTATTACAACCTTGTTCCAAATCTGTGAGATTTCTCTTTCTACAATATATGAACCAGGTGTAACCGCTGGAGTCATAGAGTATTCTTCCATTTCTAATATAACTTTTTTAATTTCATCATCCCATACTGATTGGTTAAGCGCTTTTTTATTCGCTGGGATGACCATATATCTTTCACCAAGAGACATCTTGATGTTTTTAACATATTCCATTTGTGTAGAAGCGCTATTCCACCACTTTATTAATTCCCAACCTTCATCTTTTAAATCTGAATTCGAGAATAATATAGAACATTTACCGTATGTAGCGCTCCATCTTTCTACATCATTAGTTTCATTATCTAATATTCCAGGTATTACTGTAACACCCCATTGGCCAGCTATTTCAGGTGCCGCATACTGCATCTGTAAATATAGATCAACTGTCGATACGCCAATTGGCATTGTTCCAGTTCTAAAATGTTCAAAGAATGATGAAACCTGTTGTGGAAGATTATAGACAGTATATAGCCCAGTTAAGAAATCTATCGCACTGATTGTATTATCATCTTCTAATGTTGAAGTTAAGCCATCAGCGCTAAATAGTTCACCATTAAATTGATATATAAATGGAGAAATCATACCGAATGATTTATATGATGAATCACTGCTCATAGGGTGATAAAAATTCATTGAATATGACTGGAGTGTATATAACATTTCTAATGTTTCACTCCAAGTATCTGGAACCGGAATATTTAATGAATCTAATATATCTTTTCTATAATATAAGAGATATACTGAAGTGGTTTCCGGGATTCCATATACTCCATCCTCAAATATTAGTGGGGTGAAGTTTCCATCCGCAATCTCACCTGTTAAGGAATAGAATCCATCATATTTTGATAGATCTTCTAAAATTCCTCTTAAAGCGTATGTATATGGTTCCCATGTATCAATTGATAATATACAATCAGGGTTATCGTTTGTTGATGATGATAATACAATCTTTGATGTTGATGGTAAAACGGATAATTGACAATCAAAATCAAATCCTGCTTCATCTATCATCGATTGAATTATATCAACATATAGGCTTGATTGTTGAACCCATACTTCAAGAGTATTATCCTCTTTTACTCTATTGAGTTTATATCTCTTATCAAAGAATGAATAGAAGAATGATTGTATAGCGACACCTATCTTTTCAAATATATTTGATTTAGCTTTAGGTAGTTTAATAGTTTCTCCTACTCCTACAAAATAAATCTTATCTATATCCATTGGTGATTCTGATAAAGAAGTTACTGCTTCACCAATTAATTGGTATGCAGAACCTGATCCATCACAGAATAGGTTTAGATTTGAATTGATCTTGTTTGGCTTCTTCGATATCTTTAATAATTGTTTATACGCAACTTCTAAACTTGATACTTCTGGTGCACTATTTTTAACACCTGTATCAATCGATAATAATTCTTGATAAATTGTTTTTAATCTAGACGCATAATATTCAAGATCGCTTTCTAGATTAGGTAAGTATTTAGTTATGTACTGAGTGATGATTCTTGATGTCTCACCTCCAGTTATAACTTTAATATTTAAACCAGTTGAATTGATCCAATCCATAATCCTATGGAGCTCATCAATTATGCTTGAAGCGTAAGCTGTAGATGATTCTATTCTTAATGTATGATCTACTCCTGCTTCTAGATAGATTTCTAAATTGTTTCCTGAATTATCAGTTAAATATTTATTGGTCCAATCTCTCGCAGTTTCAAAATTATATCCTTCAAGTTCTTTATAGAGGATTTCACCATCTATATAGATATTCTTTGATGATACAACACCCAGATTTGAATCATGTAGATATTTAAACGCAAGATTATAGTAACCTGTCTTATCTACTTTAAACTTATATTCGATAAATGAACCACCTTCTTTTATAGAACCACCATCTAAAATATTTAATACAGTAGTTTTATATGAATAAGGTGTAACATTTCTATCTTTATAATATGTTTGTTTAATAGATAGATCGTTTTTAAGATAGAAGTCTTCTGCTTCTATCATCTTATAATATCCCTTTGTATAAGATTCTTTAGTTAAATCATAATCAGAATAACTAATTAATTCTTTTTTATTATTTAAGTATAAACTTGATAAATATAGATTCATATTCACTGGTTTAATAACGATAGTGTTTAATCCAGCATTTAATTTGAATTTATAATTATAGTTATACATTTCATTATCATCACAAAGGTAATATTTATATGTTGAAAGTAAACTATTTGATAAAGGTAATAGTTCATTTCCATATCTATTAAATCTATTAGATTCTATTCTTTCTTCTATTGTCCATGAAACTTCTAGAGGCAAGCTCATCGTTTCATTAAACTGATATTCATCATTAACTAAAATATCAACTGTAGGATTAGTATAGAATTCTTCATTTAGATAATATAGTAATCCTATTTCATATAATCCAGCCTTAGTAACATTTATACTATAAGTGATTGATTCGCCTATAGATACTAAAGAAAATTCTTTAGATTCGATAGTGAGCTTGGTTAATTGATTTAAATCATAAATAAACTCAAGTTCACTATCAAGTTCAATTTCTTCTATTCCATTTTTTAACCACTGGTTATATGTTCTATAGAATGTTTTATCTCTATAAACTGAAGCATCATACGCTTGAGATTCTTTTTTATCAGCTGTTGATCTATCAGTTTCCGCAGAGATATTTTGAGTTAGATGTAACGCAAGAATAAAGAATAAAACAAGTGCTAGAGTAGTGATTAGTGCTTTTTTCATAATCACAACCTCCTTTATGTCTTATTTTAGTAATTCGTCTAACGATTCTCTATATTCTATTAAAGTTTTATTTCCAAGTTCGATAATTGTTTCTTTTAAGTTTGCGAAAGTATCAACTCCATAATAGATATCTGCGAAATATGTGTTGATAGCTGTATCTACTTTGTCCCATCCAACAACTTCTTTATTTCCCCATAACGCAGCGTTATTTAATGAATTTATCATCTGTGGAGATGTCATACCTGGAGCGTTATTATATGGAATATTATCCCATACAGCGTTGACACCTTTAGCGTTGATACCATAATCTACTACAGGGTATGGATAGTTATTAGCGGATTTATATAGAATTGTGCCGAAGTCTTGATATAAAGAGAATCTAGTTACTAATCCCTCTTCAGAGAAACTCATCCATTTTAATAATTGATATGCGGCTTCTTTATGTGCACATGTTGAAGAAATACCAGCGATATCGATATTTCCGCCTGTACATCCACCTGGAGCTGGATATACATCCCAGTTGAAGTTCATTGTTTCAAAATAGCCTTTAGCTTCCCAAGCTGGCGCAACCCAAATAGCGGCGCTTCCGTTATAATCAACTAAATATTGTGGATCGCCATAATATGTAGTTAATGTTTCTTCACCGTATTCAGCTGTAACAGCGTGATTTGTTAAGGCATTAGTTAATTTAGTAAATGATTCTTCAAAATATGGACTATCAAAATTGAATTTTTCACCATCATAAGTGAATGCGCTCCATGAGTTATTACCTGATAAAATCTTAGGAAGTTCTCTCCAGTAGCTTGATACACCATATTGTCCAACGATATGTTCAGATTCGTTATAACATGATTGAGCGATACTTTCCATTTGATCCCATGTCCAATCGTACGATGGAGCTTGGATTCCGTTATTAGTTAAAATATCTAAATTTACGAACCAATAGCTTGGATAGATGAATGTTGGAACAGCGTATCTAACACCTTTATATGTTCCTGCATTCTTTACTGAATCAAACATATATTTAGTAGAATCGTCATGTTCATAGAATTCAGTAATATCCGATAGTAGTCCATATGGAAGAGCTGTTTCAAGTCTATACACTAAGAATACATCTGGCAAGTTACCTACTTCTGCCTGAGCTTGCATATTAACGTCCCATTCGTAGTCTTCACCAACTATCTGCATATTGACTGTGATATTTGGATATTTAGTCATGAACGCATCTAACATCATTGTGTCGATTGTTACTTGCGTATCATCATTATATTGCCAGGTGGCGTAAGATAAAGTGATTTTTTCTTCCTGCCAATCAGGAACACCATTTTCATCTTTATCCCAGTACTTATCATTTTCAGATGTTACTTTTGATTCTTTAGTTGTGCTAGAATCAGCATTTGTAGCTTTAGTAGTTGTATTATCTGATACAGTATTAGAAGCACAACCTACAAGTAAGAATAATGCGAATGTTAAAATTACAACTAATAATTTTTTCATTTCTATAATCTCCTTTATTTATTTTATTATTATTGCGATATCAGTATTAAACTCAGTTAGTTCAACTAAAAGAGTGTTATTTGTTACTTCAATATCTTTAGTTAATATTACATCTCCAGTTCTTGGATTAAGTAATGTTAATTCATATGTGCCGTTAGTAAACGGAAGTGTTAAATTAGGCACAAATGTTCTAATTGTTTTATTTGTTCTTGAATAATTAGAATCATATAGATATCCATACATTCTATTATCAGCTTTGATTCCGATAAATGATAATTCATCTGAATCTACGCTAACTGAACTTGAATCAAGGTATGTTAGTGAGCCATTTAAATCCATTCTTTTAGCGAATTCACCAACGCCTTTATATAAACCATATAATTTATATCTATGAATATATTGATCCCACCACCAAGTCATCACAGTTCCGCTAGCGCCTTCTAAAATAGATGACCACATAGATTGATATAAGGTTATTCCTTCAGGGTCGACATCATAAGTTTCTTTTCCTGTTGATGCGTTAACTCCCCATTCAGCTAGAAGGAGTATCTTATTATAGTTTTTATAATTTATATCAATTAGATTCTTTACGCCACTAAATGGATTAGATCTTGAAAATTCATATGTATGAATATTGGCGATATCGATTGAATCAAGCGCCATTGCGCTACCAAGTGTTCCTTTATAAGATGTAGTGACTAACCTGTCATAACAATCTATACTGTTTAAGTATTTAGCCATTTCGCCATGCCAGTCCTTAATCTTATTAGAGTATAACGCTGATGATTCAGTCCAATCTACTTCATTAAATAGTTCATAAGCCATTAGTGAATCATATGTACCATATCTCGCAACTATATATCTGATTTCATCTTTATAAATTCTTTTACATTCTTCATCAGTCCAGAATTTATAAGGTTTATCGATTAGTTTGTTATATGGGTTTATATCCCATTCAGTATTTACTGATGTTGAGAACTGTCCGTGGTTGTTCATTGTTAAATAGATGCAGATGCCTTTTTCTTCTGCCATCTCTAAAACTCTTTCAAGTCTTGATGCTTGATTGAGTCTCATAGTAAAGTCGTTAACCTCAGCCCCTGTACCTATATGAAGTCCAAAGCTCCAAGATGCCATCCATATTCTTGACCAGTTGGCGTTATTATCTACCATTCTTTTAAACCATTCATCATAATCGAATGATTTTCTTGAATTAGATGAATACCAAGCGTTGTTCATCCCAACAGGAACATAAGTTTCTTTAGTATTTTCATACATAAAGTATCTTTTATTTGTATCATTCACAACTATCTTGCCTTTATAGTTATCAGTTGATTCCTTAACAGTAAATTCGTCAGTTAATGATTCAGTATTACCTTTAACGTTAGCTTCTATTTTAAGTGAATACTTTCCTGCTTTAAGAGGTTTAAACGATACATTAAAGTGACCTATACCACTTTTAATTGCGCTATCAGTCCCTTCAATTTCATCATCATAAACATAAGTATCACTTGTCATTAATGTGTTTAATCTGATTTTGTAATCTACTGTATAGTACGCTGGTCTATAGTAAATAGTTCCATCTTCATGAGTGAAATATGCATCTATTTTAACTTCGCTAGAATCGTATGGATTGATCCCATCGTTAGTTATTTCTCCTAGTGAATCATTGATGTTTATAATAAATGTTTCATACTGATTAATGTTTTCTTTATCTATAGTTAAAGAATTAAATCTAGGAACATATTGATTATCGCTAACATCTTTTGTTTCACTATTACTAATGGTAGTAACCTCATTATCTATAGTTGTTTCTTCAGTTTTACTCGTACAAGAAATCAATGTAAACACCCCCAGACAAGATAATATTACCATCAGGATTTTTTTCATAAAATCCTTCCTTTTATCTACCTAAATCTCTATCTCTACCAACACCTTCATGATTGTTGATAGCGAAATCAACTAGTTCATCAACTGTAGTAAACGCTAACGCAACATATGTATCCGCAGCGCCATAGTAGATAGCGATATGTCCTTCTTTATCAATTAAAGTTGAACAAGGGAATACTACATTTGGTACAAATCCTACAGTTTCATAATCTTCTTCAGGAGTCATAATATAATATTTAGCTCTATATAGAACTTTAGATGGTTCATCTTTATCTAGAATAGCGACACCCATAGAATAAACGTAACCATTACAGTTTAGGATTACTCCATGATATATCATTAACCATCCAACCTCAGTTTCAATAGGCGCAGGACCACCACCTATTTTTAGACCCTGCCACCAACCATTGCCACCTTTTTCCATAACGTGACGATGTTTGCCCCAGTAAGTTAAATCTTTTGATGATGATAAGAAGATATCACCAAATGGTGTATGTCCATTATCTGATACTCTACTTAACATCTTATATTCACCATTTATTTTTCTTGGGAATAATACACCGTTTCTATTGAATGGTAGGAAACAGTTTTCAAGTCTTACAAATGTCTTAAAGTCTTTAGTTTTAGCGAGTCCAATAGATGGTCCATAGAACTCAGTACACCAGATGATAAAGTATTCATCTTCTACTTTTACAAGTCTAGGGTCATATGCATAATATGGATCATATGGTTTACCTTCTTCATCTACAAAGTGGATTCTTTCTTCTTCAACTGTGAAATTAATTCCATCTTTAGAATGGGCTAATCTTAGATGAGGAAGAGATGATTGGTCTTCAACTCTAAATACACCAATAAATTCTCCATTATAAGGAACTACTGCACTATTAAAGATTCTAGCGATTCCCTTTTGTGGATTTCTTTTAATTAATGGATTCTTAGAATATCTCCATACCGGAGCGTCTAATCCTTTTGGTTTTGCCTCAAACGGCATATAGTCGCATGTTTCAGCTGTAAATTTGTATTTCATTTTTTCTCCTATTGTTTGGTGATGATTAATGCTACATCATCTTTTCCTGTTATTGTTATTTTTAATGTTCCTGAAGATGTATTTAGGCTTTGAGTTTTAGTAATTTCTCCAGTAAATGTATCAAAGAATTCGATTTTATAAGTACCATTATCTAAATTCTTAACTGATAAAGTTGAATTAAATGATAAGTTATGATTATCTAATGTATAGTTCTTATTAAATACATATAGATATGCTTTATCGTTAAATAGATACCCTATTGTTGATAATGCTGACTGTGAATTAGTTACTCTAGTTGAATTATAAGCTAAGCTCATATTTCCACTTAAATCCATTAAACTAGCGTATTTTCCAACTGGATAATAATAACTATAACAATCGTTCTTTTCAATCCAGCTATCCCACCACCAGTTCATTCCAGTTGAGCCAGTTGACATTGCGCCAGCCCAGAGTTCTTGGTGAAGTGTTATATTATCTGGATCTGAATTAATTTGATCAGTACCGCTATTTCCGTTATATCCAACTTCTTGATACATTATAGGTTTATTAAACCTCGAATATGCTTGAGCTGCTTTTTTAGGGATAGTGGTTAGATAGTTTTTAGTTCCATAATTATGCACATTGACATAGTCTATAGAATTCAAACTAAATACTTGATATATTGATGAAGTGAAGTCATCACCTTTAACTGATGTTGTGACCATGTGGCCTCTATAATCGTTTGATTTAATATAGTTAGCCATCTCATCATGCCATAAAGCGCCGTCTTCAGCTGTATATGATTCTACCCAATCCACTTCATTAAATAGTTCATAACTTAGAAGCGCATTAGAATATCCATATCTAGCGATAATGTAAGATAGATAGTTTTTACACCATTTCTTACCATATGAACTAGAGAAGAAATCTCCTGGATTATTAAAATGTCTTGAATATGGATTTGCGCCATATTTATTTATATACCAATCATTCACATCATTTGGCCAGATAGGATTAACCTTAGCGCTAAACATTCCATGATGGAAAATAGTTAAATTGATATATATTCCTAAATCTTCCGCAAGTTCAAATACTTTATCAAGTTCATATGCTTCATCTAATCTTCTATCATAGTTTTCTACATCTTCCCAAAATAATGAGAATGAGAAACCTGATAACCAAATTCTTGCGTAGTTACAATCGTTATCACTTAGTGAATTAAAAATTATTTCATAGTCGCCATATCTACGCTGAGCTGATGTGTACCACGCAACATTTTCTCCTACCGCAATATAAGTTTCTCCATCTTCAAATTCAAATGTGCGTTTATTTTTAGATACTTTAATTACACCTTTTGGTTTATTGTTGCCGGTTACATCAAATTCTCCATCTAAAGTTTCAATCAAAGTATCTTCAAGTGAATAACTTTTAACTGTGTATGAATATGTGCCAGCTTCTATAGGAACATATTTAGCCATATAATATGGATCGCCATTTTTAGAGAAAGTTAATTCATAATTATATCCAATTTTAGAAAATACTGTTCCTTCTAAGTTTCTAGATGTAGCCATCTCTTTAACATCTTTTTTATTTTCGTTAAAGTCTTGAGTGTAATATGAATAGATTCTATCTATATTTCCACTTGGTGTTTCAATATCTAATACAATCTTAAATTCAGTATAGTCGTATACAGAATTAACTGTTCTTCTTAGATAATTAACATCTTTAGGTTCTAATTTGAATTCAACAGTTTCATCTACTTTATTATTGTCTGATACATCTACAGTCTTTAATAAATACGGTTCAAATTCCCTTTCTATTACATTGATATGGAATGAATAAGTATCATCACCATATTTTATGTAAACCAATTTATCTCCTTTAGTAGACATATCGAGTTCACTTACCATATCTTTAGTTACTTCGATATAGTTACTTATAGTATTATCCTGATTATATAGAAGTATTTCGCATCCTGTTAAATCTAATTCTTCATCAGTATAATAAGTTAATTTAGTAGGAGGAACTATAGAAGAATCTTGATTTACTGTTACATAGAATACTTGTTTAGCATTCTTATATGATACAGTTACATCGCATACACCTTTTGATTTCGCAATTAAAAATCCAGTAGATATAACCCTTGCGACAGATGGGTCAGATGATGTAAATTCTAGTTCTTCTCCTTCAGGTAATTCAAAATTTAATACGTATTTTAAATATGTAGTTTCTCCTGCATATAAATCTATATATGGATCTTTAATTAGAATTTTATAATCTTCTATAGGTTCAGTTATAGAACTTTTTGAATCTATAGATGTAGTATCATTATTAGAAAATGTAACTGTACACGCTGTTACTGATAATGAGGAGACTAGTAAAAATATAATTAACAGTATTTTTTTCATATTTTACAGTCCTTTTTTAGATAATCTAATAATTCATCAAGAACGCATGTCGCAACCCCAATTTCATGATCGTTAATTCCATAGTATACATAGAGTATTCCATCTTTAATAACATTTCCTGTAGGGAATACGCAACCTGAATAGATTGATCCTTCTTCTTTGATTGGTTCTAATATAGGTTCGCTAGTTCTAGATAAGATTTTTGATGGATTATTTAAATCTAGTAACATTGCGCCTACTCTATACATATTATCTTTTTTACTAACGCCATGATATAAGAATAGCCATCCATCTTTTGTCTTAAGTGGAGGAGTTGATCCGCCCATCTTAGCACTTTCAAAATCATATATAGCGTCGCAGAATTTAACTGGGTTTCCCCATTCCATTAAATCGTTAGAATACGCAATTAGAATTCCAGGAACATCTAGACCATAATCTTTATAGTTATAAAGTGGTCTTGAAAATCTTACCCATTTACCATTTACTTGTTCAGGGAAGATGAATACATCTCTATCATCTTCAGTAGTTTTAGTGATTCTACCTAGTTTTTTATAGTTTATAAAATCTTGAGTGATAGCGAGATATGTGATTGAGTTATTGTATTTTAAGAAACATGGTCCTTCTTTTGGAGGATTGAACCAAGGTTTTTCTTCATCTAACCAATATCTACCTGGAGCATATGGTCTTGATGCATAAGTTATATAGTACCAATCACCAATCTTTACGCATCTTGGATCTTCAACACATCCCGCATCCTCACCATCTAAAGTAGGTGATAATACTGGCTTATCAAATTGTCTTTCAAAATTAAATCCATCTTTAGATTTAGCTAAACCTAAATAGATATGATGCATGATATCATTTTTTGAAGCCGCTCTATAAAGCATTACGAATTCATCGTTTTTATCATCGTATACTACCGCAGGATTTAATACGCATAGAGATTCAAATCCTTCGCCAATAGGTTTTAAAATTGGGTTCTTTTCATAAGGTTTTAATTTAAACATTGTTTATTCTCCTAACAGAATCTTTTTTATCTATTGAAACATTTAACATTCTTACTTGTTTT
Source organism: uncultured Bacillota bacterium (assembly GCA_937907585.1). Lineage (GTDB taxonomy): Bacteria > Bacillota_I > Bacilli_A > Izemoplasmatales > UBA1188 > UBA1188. Next base: position 11,087 of record CALCVH010000167.1, read on the forward strand.
GGTAAATCTTTATGTCTTATTCTATATAGAAGCAGTCTAACTGCGATTCTTCCAAGTTCGTTGATCGGAACTTTTATTGACGTAAGTTTTGGATTAACATTATATGATTCAGGAACATCGTCAAATCCAATAATAGATACATCTTTATATGGTCTTAATCCAATCTTTTCAAGTTCTCCATAGGCGAAGAAAGCTAATTTATCGTTTGCGCAGAATAATGCGGTTGGCCTATCTTCTTCTTTAAACATTTTTACAATCGATGATTCACCATCGTATTCACTTGAGATATCAAATGGAGATTGAACACATGAACCATAAAACTTTGCGTCATTATGATCATCTAGATAATTTCTAAAGCCATAATACCTTTCTCTAAATGAGATAGAATAGTTTTTATCTCCAACAAACGCAAATTTTCTATGTCCCATTTCAATTAAGTATTCAGCCGCTAAGAATCCTCCTAAGTAAGAATTGGTTCTTACGTTATCAAATTCTTTATCGTTATATTTTTTACCATCCACAAATACTACTGGTATTTTTATTTCCGATAAGACGCTGAATATCGAATTAGGAACTTCATTAATAACTAGTATTCCTTCGTTATTAGAGTTTATTAGTCTTTTCATAGATTCAAGTGGAAAATCATCGCCTTCCCATACTTGAATAATAAATTTATAGTTTTCTTCACTCAGTATCTTTTCACACGACTGGAATAGTTCGCTCCAATATGGATTGTCAATAAGTTCTTCTTTATTAACATATACAAGAATTCTTTTTAAATCTATCGGGTTATTTTCTCTATACTTATAGTTAAAGTCAAAACCCATTTCTACAGCAGTCTTAAGTATTTCATATCTAGTTTCGCTAGACACTCCATATTTGTCGTTTAAAGCAAGAGATACTAAAGACTTCGATATCTTTAGTTTATCCGCAATGTCTTGCATTGTTATTTTTTTCATTTGATCACCAAAAGTTCTTTCACAAATAGTATATAATATTTATATTAATATTATAACACTAGTATCTAAACATTTTTATATTTCTTTTTAACATTTTCTAAACATTTATTAAACATTTCTAAACTAGAATAAAATATAATATAAAAAATGCCTAGATTTCGCAAAAAAATAAATTTTCAATATTAGATAATATATTTTTGGTTTATACTATGATTAGGGTGGTGAATTTATGGAAAAAGGCAATTTAATTATTGGACAATCTGGCGGACCAACATCCGTGATCAACTCATCTTTATATGGCGCTATAGTAGAAGCAAAAAAGCATGACGAAATAGATAAGGTCTACGGCATGCTTTATGGGATAACAGGTTTAATCAATGATCAAATTATTGATTTATCTGATTATTCAATTGATGAACTAGAATTATTAAAACAGACACCTTCTTCTATTCTTGGTTCATGTAGGTATAAATTAACAGGAAGTCATAATAGCGGTGATTACCAAGGAATTAAGAAAACACTAACTAAGTATAATATCAAATATATTTTATACCTTGGTGGAAATGATTCTATGGATACAGTTATGAAATTAACTAAATTCTTTAATGATACTAAGATTGACTGTAGAGTTTTAGGAATTCCAAAAACGATAGATAATGATTTAATATCCACAGATAACGCACCAGGCTATGGCTCTGCGGCTAAGTTTATCGCAAACGCAGTTTCAGCGATTAAAGCTGATACATCTGTATATGATAAAGGTAGAGTTACGATAGTTGAGGTTATGGGAAGAGATTCAGGATGGTTAACTGCCGCATCAAAACTCGCATCCTTAAATGGATCAGGACCTGATTTAATATATTTACCAGAAGTCCCATTCAGTAAAGCTAAGTTTTTAAATGATGTTGTGCACGCATATGGGAAGAATAGAAAAACTCTAATATGCGTATCTGAAGGATTAAAGAATAAAGATGGAGAATATCTATCGATTGAACATAAAAACGATAGAAACAATGATGCGTTCGGCCATAATCAATTAGGTAAAACAGCTGAATATTTAGCTAAGATAACCGCAAATGAACTAAGCGTACCAGTTAGATCAATTGAAATTAATCTGCTTCAAAGATGTTTTTCTAATGTTTCTTCTTTATATGATATTAATGAAGCAGTACTAGTCAGTGAATATGGAGTAAAGAAAATAATAGATGGTGAAACTGGTTCAATGGTGACTGTTATAAGAGATAATGGGGTAGTTTCTTGTTCGTTAACTAAAATAGAATCAATCGCTAATAAAATTAAGGAATTCCCTAAAGAATGGATAGTTGATGGTCACGATGTATCAGATAGTTTTATTAAGTACGCTAAACCACTTATTGAAGGTGAATACCAAATTAAATATGAAAATGGAGTAATAAAATACTTTAAGCTTCATTCTTAAAAATAAGACAAGGAAAACTTGTCTTATTTTTAATCATTTATATATATTAAGATCTTGAGATAATTTCTAATACTCTCTTATCTTCTTCGCCATTATAGAATTTATCTAACACTTTTTTAAATACATCAGTTTCTTCTTGCGCAACTCTATTAAATATTGTCATAGATGCCTGAAGTTTTTCAATATCTGTATCTTTCGCTCCAAAGATGATATTAGGATCATTAAAATCAAGTTGTAGAAGTTCATTTGTTATTTCTAGTAATCTTTCTTTTAATGTTTCATTAGCGTAATATTCTTTAGCTTCTTCAAATGATTCAAGTCCATAATATTTCGCAGATTGTGAAGCGCCTAATTCTTTGAAACTTGGGAAAATAAACCACATCCATCTAGACTGCTTATATCCTCTTCTTATTTCGCATAATGCAGTAACATACATCTCATCTTGCGCCTTCAAAAACTTTGTAAAATCGTAACTCATGGGTATCTCTTTTAACTCCTTTAAAATAGTTATTCTTGATTTAATTGTATACCATTTATTTTTTTATTCAAGTTAAATAATAAAAATATCTTAAATTAATTCAAAATAAACTTAATATCGTCTAAACTTATGTTCTCAATTGACTTTTCATTATCGCTAATTAAGTTCTTTACAAGATCTAATTTTAGATTTTGAAGTTCTATAACTCTTTCTTCTATAGTATTAGATGAAACCATTTTAATAACTTCAACATTTCTTGTTTGTCCAATTCTATGAGCTCTATCCGTAGCTTGATTTTCAGCTGCGACATTCCACCATGGATCAAGATGTATAACAGTATCAGCGCCAACTAAGTTTAGACCTTGTCCTCCAGCTTTTAAAGATATTAAGAATACTTTATAATCGTCATTTTTATTAAATTTAGAAACAAAATTAATTCTATCTTCTCCTTTTGTATCACCCGTAATCATAAGATATTTAATATTTCTATTTTTCAGAATAAACGCTACATTATCTAATGCTTTAACAAACTGGCTAAAGATTAATATCCTATGTCCTTTTTCTATTCTTTCATCAATTGTCTCTTTTAATAGTTCCATCTTTCCAGATTCACCATTATAATTATCTAAAAACATCGATGGATCAACACATATTTGTCTTAATCTAGTTAGATAAGGAAGAATAGAGAACGCTTTATTTTTAACATCTTTCGCCATTTGATCTAACGCATCTTTTCTATATGCTTCATATAGTTTTTGTTGTTCAGGAGTCATTTCAGCCGACATAACAAC
>CALCVH010000168.1 GCA_937907585.1 uncultured Bacillota bacterium
TAAAATTGCCTAAATCATTATTTGATAGAATTGATGATAAATATATTTCTAAAGAAGTATGTTTAGGTGTTAGACCTAAAGCGATATCTATTGATAATATGTCAAATATTAATGGAAAAGTAACTATATCTGAACAGCTTGGTGATGAAGCTTTAGTATATTTTAATATTGATGGTTATGACAACGAATATTCATTATCAATGATTACTTATAACAACTATAAATCAGGTGAATCAGTCGGATTATCATTTAACCTTGATAACGCTTCATTATTCGATATAGAAACTGAAGAATCCATCTTATTATGAAAAAGATTATATCTATAATAATTCTATTTATTTTAATATTTTCTTTATCATCATGTATGAATAATTCTACTAGTAATGAGGTTACTAATACTAATATAGATAATTCTGATTCAAAATCTATTGGCGAAGTTAATACAACTGAAACATTTGACTATAAAATCAGAACCGCATCAAATATCGATCCATATTATCAATATAATAATATGACTTTAAAAGTTGATAATCTAGTTATTCCACTATATAATTGTAAAACTAATTTTTCTAATTCTTGGAATCCTGAAGCTCCTTCAAGAATGAATAATGCAGTAGCGATATTAGAACTTGAAGGAACCGCAAAATTCACTTTAACCGCTACATTTAAGGTATCAAATAAGTGCGATATAAGGCCATTATCTAAGAATGTTAATAAAAAAATAGTTGATGACTACAATCTAGAATTTATAATTAGTGAAGCTGGTCAATATACAGTTGAATTATCTAATGATAGAACTCTTCATTTATTTATTACTGAATATCAAAAATATGATGCTTATAAAGAATCGACAAACTTAATGTATTTTGATAGTGGAGTTCACAACTCATCAAATGATAATAGAATTAATTCAAATAATAGAATAGTATTATCATCGAATACTGTAGTATTTATTGATGAAGGCGCTATAGTAGAAGCGAGATTTGAAGCGACAAACGCATCAAATATTACTATTGTTGGATACGGAATTGTGAGCGGAGCTAAATTTGATAGAAACGCAAATACTGGTTCACACACTGTTCCATATGATTTTGAGTATTGTAACAACATAAAATTTTATGGTATATCAACATTAGATCCTGCAGGGTGGTGTTACAATATCTTTTTCTGTAAAGATGTAGAATTAGATGATATAAAAATAATATCATCAAGATCGAATGGAGATGGTGTATCACTTCAATCATGTGAAAATGTAAAGTGTCAAAATTCATTTGTTAGAAGCTGGGATGATTCACTAGTTGTTAAAAACTATGTATCATGGAAAGATGGAAAGGAAGGAACTACTAAAGATATCTATTTTGATAACTGTGTAATATGGACTGATCTAGCTCAATCTATGGAAATAGGTTTTGAAACTATTGGTAAAGTAATGGATAATATTAATTTCACAAATATCACAGTATTACATAATTTCCATAAAGCACCAATATCGATACATAATGGAAATAATGCGTTAATCACTAATGTATTATATAAAGATATAGTGATTGAAGATGCGAGTATGGGTAAAGGTGATGGAAGAAATATTCTAATAGATATCACAAGTGAATTCTCAACTACCTGGTCAACTAATCATAAAGTTACCGCTGTTGGCGATATAGATGGTGTAACAATAGAAAATGTTACAGTACTATCATCGAACAATCCAATTGTCTCTATTAGAGGTTCATATGATGCGAGAAGCGAATATAAATCGTATCATTATGTTAAAAATGTAAAAATAATAAATGTGATAATATCTGGAATAAAACTTGATGAATCATATCAAAAATATGAAACATCATATTCAGAAAATATATCCTTTGAATAGCGAGTTTATCTCGCTTTTTCTATAGGCATATGTTATTATGAAAAGGATGAATATCTAATCAAAATATTATTAATATATGAGGAAATTATGAAAAAATTATTATCAATGATGTTTTCAATATTAACTATACTATCTTTATGTGCTTGTAAGATTGAAATCAATTTAAACGGAGATGGAGTATCTAACTTTAATATTTCAGTTGATACTAAAGAAGAGTGTCAAGAATTATATAACGATTATATGAATAAGACACTATCTAACACAAATTTTGTTGTACATGTTAAATTAACTTCAGATGTAAGCAATGCAGATTTTTATGAATCAATTGATGGTACAAATGAAAAATACGAGGAATTCTTTGCATCGAATTTATCTGAAACATTCTATTTATCTATACAAGATGGACAATATTATTCAAGCTATATTAATAATGATGGCAACGCTGAAAGTGTTTTAATATCTAAAGAAGAATATGATCGACGCTATAAAAAGTTTACTAGATATTTAATTGATTTAGATTATTACAATGAAGATTCAACATTTAAATGCGATTTTAAGAATCAGACAGAAACCAAGGATGGTGTTGATTCTATAACTGAATATATTAAATTGACCGTAACAAATTCTAATTTAACTGCGACTATTGAATCTAATTCTAATAATGGACTAGTAGAAACTTATAAATATACTGAAAAAATATATAACGAAAAAGATGATAGTATTGTACAAACAATAATAAGTGAATTTAGTTTTACTTATGGTAATCTAAATTTTGAAGTGCCATATAGTCCTACTACAAATCCTGATGCATAACAGATAAGAGCTTAATGCTCTTTTCTTTTTATAAATATATCAATAATAATGTTATAATAATAAAGGAAGTATTTTTGTTGTATTAATACAATAAAAATAAATATGAAAATAGGTAATTATCATGAAGAAAATAACTTTAATTATATTTTTATTCATTATATTAGTTTCTATATCAGCTTGTAAAAAAGATACAACATCTTTAAATACTACAACTGAAGCTAATGAAACTACTACTGTAGAGATAGATGAATTTAAAGAAGATATGTTGGAATATAGATTATCAAAAGATCTAGATTTTTATTATGTTAGTTCAGCATATGAAACTAATATAGAAGAACTAGAAATACCTACGTTTCATAATAATTTACCTGTAAGATATATAGAAAGATTTGAAAAATTCTATAATCTTAAGAAAATGATTATTCCTGAGACTATATATGGAATAGATTCATCTATTTATTCATTCTGTAATAATTTTGAATATAATGAATATAATGATGGATTATATCTAGGAACTAAAGATAATCCATATTTCTATTTCTATAAACCAAAGTCAGTTAAATCAGAAACAATAACTATTCATAATGACACTAAAATTATTGGGAATGAGTGTTTCTTGAATAACACAAAATTAAGAACGATTAATTTGCCTGATGGTCTTAAAAGAATAGGTTATTCAGCGTTTATGAGCGCATTAAATATTACAAATATTAGTTTACCTGATTCAATAGAATTTATTGATGTTCAAGCATTCTCATACTGTAAAGCCTTAACTAATATCACTATTCCAAAACATATTAAAATTATCAGTGAAGCATCATTTGTAAACTGTAATAGTCTAAATAGTGTTACATTAAATGATGAAGTAGAAACAATTATGTTAGGTGCTTTTCAAGGTTGCACAGCATTATCTACTATAACAATTCCTGCATCTATAAAAAATTTATATGATAAAGCCTTCTATGACTGTACAAAATTATATACATTATATATTGATTCAGAGAGCGCATTAAACGCAAATTCAAATTCATCTATATATGATTATGCAAGGGATTTATATGTTAAAGATGGATTAGAACTTAATGATTATTTAAATACTTTATTCAAATTAGATGAATCTATTATTATTGATGGATATACCCATTATAAGACAATAAAATAAAAGCGATAAAGCAATGCTTTACCGCTATAATAATTAGTTAACAATTGGTATTTTATCGTAAAGTTTATCGATATAACCAAACCATTTCTTAACTTTTATCAATCTAAATAAATAGATTCTTACTATATCGATTAATGTACATCCAAGATAAATTGTCATTGATCCTAACATTATCATTAAGAATAAATGAAATACTCCTGGATTATCTGTCATATGGAAGGTCTGAGAATAAAGCTTAATATATTTAGCCCAAATAAGTGGATGAACATGAATTAGATATACCGCAAAAGTTGCTTCGCCGAAGAGCTTTAAAATATATTTAACAACTTTATTATTAATTTTGATTTTACTACAACATATTAATAATCCAATTGCGGATAATAATATTGTAGGTGAATTATAATTTACATATTCTTGCGTTGTTTTAGATGTTCTAAATATTAGATAAGTTAATCCAACCATTAAAACATACATTAATAATCCTACGTAGAATGGAATCTTACTAAAGAAATCAATCTTCTTTATAGTTCCACCTAATATATAACACAGAAGCAACCAAATAAGTGAATATCCCCATCCTAATCCAAATACACTTTGTTTAAAATGTATTGGTAAGAATGAGAAAACTACTAACATAAATATACTAAAGAACAATAAGAACTTATTATCTAGATGTTTTAATCCCATATTTAAGAAAGGCATTAATATCATTAAGCCAATATATGCGGACATATACCAATATTGGTTAAATATAATAGGCATAAATGCTTTTCTCCAAGTACCTTCAACAATTAAATCTGGATATTTGATTTGGAAGAATAATGTTATACCAATACAGTATAAAGCTATTTCTAACCAAGTATAAAGTATTTTAGATATCCTAAATTTAGATGATGATCCTACATATCCACTTATTAGTGCGTATATATCAACACATCCAAATGTAGCGATTTCAAGTATCCAACTCATATAGTATTGATTCCAGTTAATTATCCCATTTTGATTACAATGAGATAATACTCCACCTTGATTTAAAGTATGAAGAATACAAATCATCGCCATAGATATCATTCTTAGAATATCTATACCATAATTCCATTTGTCTTCCTTATATTCACAATTTTCTAGAGAATAGTTATTATTATCAACAATTTGATTCTCTACATTTATAGTATCTTCCATAAAAATCACCTTTAAATAATTATATCATATTAGTATAACGGAGCGTATATGAAAATAAGAAACAAAGTATCTAAAACAGTTGATGGAACTGTTAGTGACTTTAAAAAGTTTATCAATAGAGGAAATATATTTGATCTTGCGATAGGCGTTATCATCGGTGGAGCTTTCACTACAATAGTGAATTCTTTAGTAAATGATATATTAATGCCTATAATTTCAAGATTAATTAATTTTGATATTACAAAAGCTAAATGGATAATAAGAGAAGAAGTATTAGACGCAGAAGAAAATGCGATAGTCTCACAAATATCTATTAATTATGGTCAATTTATTCAAAATGTTATTCTATTTTTAGTTATCGCATTTTCTATATTTACTGCGGTAAAAATAGTAAAATGGATTAAAAATGGATATATTAGAAGCCAAATTAAATATGTTAAAAGATTAAAGAAAAAACATCCTGAATGGTTTGATGAAGAAGATGAGCTTGGAACTATTCTTTATGAAAAGCTAAAAACTAAATATCCTGATGAATTTAAGAATGAAGTAGCGGAACAAATTGAACAAGAAAAAGAAGTGGTTGAACAAAAGACACCAGTAGAAATTAATAATATTGAACTCGCTAGATTAAACACTAATTTAGAAAAGATTTATGGTTTAAATAATAGCGAAGAATCTAATGAAAAAGAGGAAAAATAATGGCTAAATATAATTTAAGAGAAGAGATAGCTAAAAGAAAATATCATATTACTCCAAGACCATATTACTGGTTTTATAGAACAGTAATGAAAGTTGTAGGAAGAAAATATAACGCTCATTTTAAAGTGATTGATGATGTGAACAAAGAAAAAGGTCCTGTATTCGTAATATTCAATCATTTATCTAGAATAGACCATTTCTATGTAAATGAAATATGTTATCCAAAAAGAGTGAATATGATTGCGGGATATAGTGAATTCTTTAGAAGTCATCTTCACTGGGCTTTTAAAATGAATAATGTTTTACCTAAAAAACAATATACAAATGATTTAATATCTACTAAAGCTATAATGTCTATTATTAAACAAGGCGGATCAGTAACATTTGCGCCAGGTGGCTTAGCTACTAACGATGGAATGAGTAGGCCAATTGTTCCTGGAACTGGGCATTTATTTAAGAAATTTAAAATACCTGTATATCATGTTAAATTAGAAGGCCAATATCTTCAAAATAATAAGGTATGTTTAGATGAAAGATATGGCGAAACGTATGCGACAATATATAAATTATTTACTCCTGAAGACTTAGAAACATTAAGCGTAGAAGAGATTGAAAATAAAATTAATTTAGCTTTCAAACACGATGAATATTTATGGCAACACGATCGTAAAATCAAATGGAAAATTGGTGAACACGAACTTACATATAATCTAGGTGATTTATTATTTGAATGTCCAAAATGTCATAAGTTATTCACTATGAAAGATAAGGATAATACTCTATATTGTACTAAATGTGGAAACGGAGTAGTTGTTGATGAATATTATGAGATGCATGCGCTTAATAACGATTCAGTATTCCCTAAATTAACTAGTGATTGGGTTAATCAAGAAAGAGTTAATGTTATTAAAACTATAAGAAAAGATTCAAACTTTTCATTTAGTGTAAATGTAAGGCTAGGATTGTTGCCAAATGACCATCTAGTTAAAAACCATAAAATGTCTGAAATAGTATCTGATGGTGTATTTACTGTAGATCATAATGGGGTTCATTATAAAGATAATAATGATGATAAACATAGTTTTGATATGGATTATAAACAGATTTATACTCTAATAACTGAACTTGATACATCATGTTTTGAATTCTACCATAATGGAGAATTCACTGAATTATTCCCTGAAAATAGAAACACAACTTTATACATTAATATGCTTGTAGAAGAGATGCATAGACTGCATGTAAATTACTTTAAAAACTTACCATGGAATGATTGGATGTATAAAGAAAATAACTAAATAACTAAAAATGTATGCATAATTAGAATTATCTTCTTAATATGGAGGTAAAATGAGAGAATTTGATATTGATTTATTATCTAATACAATTGAATCGATGATTTTAGATGTCGCAACAAATATTCCATCTGATGTTTTATCGTCTTTAAAAGAAGGATTAAAGATAGAAGAATCGCCTCTTGGTAAAGATGTATTAAATAGAATAATTGAAAATGATGAATTAGCTAAATTTAAAAATTTACCAATGTGTCAAGATACAGGAATTGTAATAGTATTTTTAGAAATTGGTTTTGATGTGCATTTTAGTGGCGATATTTATGATGCGATTAATATTGGTGTTCATAACGCATATATTAATGGTTTTTTAAGAAAATCAGTTGTTAAGCATCCTCTTGATAGAATTAATACTAAAGATAATACTCCCGCAATAGTCCATATTAAACTAGTTCCTGGAGATAAAGTAAAAATAGATTTATCTATAAAAGGTGCAGGTTCTGAAAATGTATCACTTGTAAAAATGTTGTCTCCACTTGATGGTATAGATGGAATTAAAAAGTTAGTACTAAATACTATTAATGATGCGGGTGGTAAACCTTGTCCACCAATTATAGTTGGACTTGGAATAGGTGGAGATTTAGAAAAGAGTGCACTACTCGCTAAAGAAGCATTATTAAGAGATATTGATGATGAAAATGATGATCCTATTTTAAATAAACTAGAAAAAGAACTTAAAGAAGATATTAATAATCTAGGAATAGGTCCTATGGGATTTGGCGGAAGATTAACTTGTTTAGCTGTAAAAATTAAATCATATCCATGTCATATCGCATCTTTACCTGTCGCAATAAATATTCAGTGTCATGCATCAAGACATAAAACAAAGGTTATTTAATTATGGATAAAATAAAAGAATTAACACTTCCATTAACTGATGAACAAATTAAAGACTTAAAAGCTGGTGATAGAGTTTTACTAACTGGCGTTTTATATACCGCAAGAGATGCGGCACATAAAAGATTGGTTGAACTAATAAATGGTAATAAAGAACTACCAATTGATTTAAATGGTTCAACTATTTATTATGTAGGTCCTACTCCAACTAAAAAGGGAGAAGTAATTGGTTCATGTGGCCCTACATCTTCATATAGAATGGATGAATATACAGAGCCTTTACTAAAAAAAGGTTTAAAAATAATGATAGGTAAAGGACCAAGGTCTAATAAATTAAAAGAACTATTAAAAGAATATAATGCTTTATATTTAAGTTCAATTGGTGGCGCAGCAGCTTCAATTTCTAGTGCTGTAAAGAAATATGAACTTGTATGTTACGAAGATTTAGGCGCAGAAGCGATCTATAAACTAGAAGTAAAAGATTTTTACGCTATAGTTACATATGACACTAATGGTGGAGATCTATTTTTAGAAGGAATAAGTAAGTATAAAAAATAGATATTAAATAATAGATTTACATCATTTAATTTAAGTATTATGAATAAAATGAAAATTCTTATTATAAATAATAACTTTAATTTGAATATTATCTATTTTTAATTCATAATAGAAGTAGATAATATTATTGTTTTAGAGGATTTATGAACATTTTAGATTTTTTGACTCCTAAATATGAAACTCATTTTTATTTGTCTACTATCACTTTAAGACAAGCATTTGAAAAATTTACTATACATAAATATAGTGTTATGCCTTTAATAGATTCAGAAGGTAAATATGTAACTACCATTTCCGCATCTGACTTATTAGAAGCATCTAGAGTTCCTAGAATGACACTTAAAGCGTCTGAAAAGATTAAAGTTGGAGATATTATCGTATCAAGACCTTATCAGTCACTTACTATTGATTCAACAATAGAACAAGTCTATGACTTGTTGTTAGATCAAAGCTTCATTCCTATGGTAGATTCTAATGGTATCTATATGGGAATTATAAAAAGAAAAACGTTCTTAAGAGCGTTTAAAAATAAAATATTATCATAATTATTATCGCTCGCTACAAATGCTAAAATATATAGCGAGTTTTAATTTAATATATTCATTAATAATAAAGGTGGTTATATGAAAAAGTTATTTTCAATATTACTAATAGTTATTACATTAGTCTTAACTGGTTGTGAAGGTTTTGATTTTAATATGTTTTCAATCACATCTACTGAAAAAACTCTAGAATCAACAGTAGATAATGGAGATAATAACTCAACTAATGATAAGAATAGTAATAATCCTATATCAACGAATAATTCTCAAAATATAGTTTCTAATGATGGATTAATTCTTGTAAGTATAGATCTATCATTGCCAGGAATGAATCCGATTGATATTTATGTTAAACCAGGATCAATATTAAGCGATATTTTAAAGAATAATGGTTTTGACACTGTTCTTTATCACGATGGCTTAACTTTTAAATATTGGGTTGTTGATGGTGTAAGTTGTCCTAATCCATATGATAAGGTAATTAATAATGATTCTAAAGTAGTAGCTACATGGACTGATTATGTTAAAGGCGAATTAGTGACTGTACACATTAGCGAATATCATTTTGATTATTCTGTAGATATGGACTACGAAGTTGACAATAATACTAATTTATTAGACTTTCTATATGATAATTCTATATTATTTGAAGAAGATTTTATTGATGAAAAATTCGAATCTTTATATGCTTCGAATATTGGTTTTAAAACTACAGAGAAAAATGAATTATCTCAATATTTAATTAAAGACTTGGGAGAAGGTTATATAGATATCCAAGTTTTATATTCAACATTAGACCATAAATATAAAACTGGTAGATTCATCTATCAAGGAAGTTATTATGGCGATGTTGAAGGTATGGTTCATATAAATAGAGGTGATAAGTATTATTTTAATTCAATGTATATTGATGAAAATTCAAAATACGTAGGTTTTAATTTGCATACATCCGAATTGGTTAATCTACATGATTTATATATTTTAGCTAATGGAACTACATATAGAATATCACCTCGCTCTATTGCGGCGTACTATCATTATTTAGATAATAATAATTCTATTGAATTTGAGAATTCTTATTATAATGATTCAGAACTTGACTTTTTAATTGACTTAGAAAAAATAGGATTAGCTAATTATTCTGGAACTATAGATTTTTGTCTAGAAGTTCCTAATAAGGACACTTTATTTATTAAATCAGCTGTAAGTGAAGTTGTAGAAGCTAAAGTTATAAAGTTGTATTGTAATCCTTATGATGAAAACGATTATAAAGAAATATATTATTACAACGGAGCAATAGGTAATGATGGTTTAGAATATCCAGTTGAAGATTTTATAATAGATTATATGTATACTGATACAGGTTTTCAAACAACTGAATTTAGTGAATTAAGACAGTATTACGATGAAATTCAATATATTAAATGTGTATTTAAATCTTTGTACATCAATTATAATGACTTTTTAGCATATAAGCCTACTACTATTTATAATGATTCGACTTATGAAAATATTGAAGGATATGCTATCAAGTTAAGAGATGAAGTTGATAGAAGTAGAATAACAAGTATAGTAATACCTGATCGAATTGATGGCGTTGATGGACTTAAACCTGTTATTTCAATTGCTGATGAAAATGGTTTTTATGAATGTAATAATTTAGTATCCGTAATTTTACCAGATTCAATTTTAAGAATAGGAAATTCAGCATTTAGAAGTTGCACATCGTTAAAAAATATTAAATTACCAGAAAATCTACTATCTATTGGTGCTTTTGCGTTCCATGGATGCGATATGTTAGAAGATATAGAACTTCCTGATAATATAAGTATGATCGAATTTGACACTTTTTCATATTGTGATAATTTAAGAAACATAAAAATACCAAATAAACTAATGTCTATAGAACCTTCTGCATTCAAAGCATGTACTAGTTTAGAATCTTTAGAACTAAATGATGGATTGTTGTATATTAGTGATGAAAGTTTTTTATGGTGCAGCAATTTAAAAACTATATATATTCCTAATACTATTGAATTTATAGGTAGTTCAGCATTTGAAGGACTTGAAAGTTTGAATACAATTAATTTTGGTGGAACAGAAGCAGAATGGAATTATTTAATTAGCAATGTATATGTCGGTGATTTAACTAATGTTAAAATAAATTTTTATAATCAAGTTTCAGATAAGGTTACAAATTTGTTATATAATCTAGAGACTTGTAATTATGATGAATTTAGAATAGAGCAATATACAAATTACTCAAAATTAATTGTAAATAAAAACTTATTTGGTGGTGATGAATGGTTCTACTATATGAAACCTATTCATACAACAATTCAAAATATTAAAGAAATAGCATTTAAAGCAGAAATAAAAAATGATTACAGCAAGGATATTATACTAAAAATCGAAAGCATTAAAGACAGAAAAGCTTTTGAAGTATCAGTTCAATATGATAATGGAAGAATTGATTTTGTTTGGGACTTAACTCAATATAATGATATTGAATCTTCATTATCTGAAGGATTTACGTTCTATATGTTTTTGCTTCCTGGTGAAGGAAATGGTGAAGCTGAAATTGATGTATATCAATTAGAAATAATAACTAAATAAGAATTAAAAAGTGCTAAATTAAGGTGTGTTAGAGAATCTAAATCTAACGCACTTTTTATATGAAAAATATTAATATTTGTTAGACATAACCAACTGCAATAATTTAATTGTTAAAAATAATGTTAAATTAATTAATTAATTTGTGGTATAATTCAATAGAATGAAAAAGGAGAAAAAAGTAAATGGAAAAGAAAGTTTACGAGCTTAATTTTAGGGGAAGAAAATTAAGCGTTGAACTTAACGAAGTTGCGAAACAAGCTCAGGGTGCATGTATCGTTAAGTATGAGGACACAGAAGTATTAAGTGTATGTTGTGTTGGAAAAACACCAATAACTCAAGACTTTTTCCCACTAACAGTTTTATACCAAGAAAAAATGTATTCTAATGGTATGATTCCTGGAGGATGGCTAAGAAGAGAAGGAAGACCTACTGAACATGAAACATTGATGAGTAGATTGATTGATAGACCTTTAAGACCACTCTTCAAGGATGGATTTAGAAATGAAGTACAAGTAATCAATACTGTATTATCATGCAATCCTGATAATGCTCCACAAATGGCTGCATTATTTGGATCTAGCTTATGCTTAGGATTAGGTGGAGTTCCAATTGAAGCGCCTGTTGCGGGAGTTATTGTTGGACTTATAGATGGAGAATTTGTTATTAACCCAACACAAGAACAAAAAGAAAAATCTTTATTAGATTTAACTGTATCAGCAACTAAAGAAGCTATTAATATGGTTGAAGCTGGAGCTAAAGAAGTATCTGAAGAAACAATGACTGATGCTTTACTATATGCTCATGAAGCAATAAAAGAATTAATCGAATTCGAAGAAAAGATTATTGCTGAAAACGCTAAACCAATGCTTGAAATCGAATATAAGACAGTTAGTCAAGATATCATCGATTTCGTTACACCTTTATCTAAAGAAAGAATTGAAAAGAGTGTATCTATTGTTGAAAAGCTTGAAAGAGCCGCTGCTATTGAAGCGATTGAAGAAGAAGTATCTTTACAGTGTGTTGAACATTATAAAGAATTAGGAACTACTGATAAAGATGAATTAAAACAGATTGAATTAGATGCTAGAAGCGTAATGGAAGGCTTCATGGTTAATGAAGTCAGAAGATTGATTCTAGTAGATAAGATTCGTCCAGATGGAAGAAAAGTAAATGAGATTAGACCATTAAATGCTCAAATTGATTTACTTGAAAGACCTCATGGGTCTGCAATGTTCACACGTGGACAAACTCAAGCTTTAGCAATTACTACATTAGGTTCATTAGATGAAGCTCAAGTTCTTGAAGGAGTTCAATTAACTGATAATAAGAGATGGATGTTACACTATAATTTCCCTGCATTCTCTGTAGGTGAAATTGGTAAATATGGATCTCCAGGAAGAAGAGAAATTGGCCATGGTGCTTTAGCAGAAAGAGCTTTGGCTCAAGTAATGCCTAGTGAGGAAGAGTTCCCATACTGCATTAGAACAGTATCAGAAATCTTAGAATCTAATGGTTCATCTTCTCAAGCAACCATCTGCGCATCAAGTATGTCTTTAATGGCCGCTGGTGTTCCAATTAAGAAACAGGTTGCGGGTATCGCAATGGGTTTAATATCTGATGGAGAAAAATATACTATTTTAACTGATATTCAAGGTTTAGAAGATCACTTTGGTGATATGGACTTTAAAGTAGCGGGTACTAAAGATGGTATTACTGCACTTCAAATGGATATTAAGGTTAAAGGTATCGATAGAAAGATATTATCTGAAGCTTTAAATCAAGCTCATGAAGCAAGAATGCAGATACTAGAAGTTATGAATGCCGCAATAAGTGAACCTAGAAAAGAAGTATCTAAATACGCTCCTAAGATTAAAGTAATGAATATCGATAAAGACTGTATCAAAGATGTTATTGGTACAGGAGGAAAAACAATTAACTCAATTATCGAAAAATGTAATGGTGTAAAGATTGATATCTCTGAAGAAGGAAGAGTTATCGTTATGCATCAGGATTTAGATAACTGCATTAAAGCTATTCAAATGATTGAAAACATCGTTAGAAAACCAGAAGTAGGCGATATATATGATGGAAAAGTTACAAGAATTGAGTCTTATGGCTGTTTCGTTGAATTATGGGATGGTGTAGAAGGCTTATGCCATATCTCTAGATTATCTTTAAAGAGAGTTGAAAAAACTGAAGATGTAGTCAAAGTTGGCGATACATTAAAAGTTAAGATTATTAAGATTGATGAAAAAGGAAGAATTGATCTAAGTCATTCCGCAACTCTTGATGGATATAAGGAAAAAGGCGCTAAAAAACCTTCTAAAAAAGAAAATAAAGAAGAAGATGACGAAGAAGTAATAGTTATCTCTACTGAAGTTTAATTAATATATAATAGAATCGGACAGCTGAGCGTATATACGTTAGGAAAGTCCATGCTGACACGTTCTGAGATGAATGTAAATGTTTATGCCAGCCGAAAAAATAAGACTGGGCACCATTTGTTGGTGACGGCGATGAAAAGGATTTAAAAGGCCTGAGTAACATAAAGCGCCACAGAGACGAGCGATAGGAAATACCTATCGATGAAACGAGGTAAGCCCCTTAAGTCAGAAACCCAAATTTGGTAGGGGAGCTATAGATAAGGAAATGAACAAGTCTATGGAGAATTTATTCTAGATAGATAGCTGTCGATAACAGAACATGGCTTATAGATTCTATTTATTATAAAATAAAGCGCTTAACCAGATAGTTATGCGCTTATTTGGATGGACTAGATATGGAAAAAACAAAAAAAGAAAATCTTGTATTTGATGGAAGAATACTAAAATTTTATAATGACGAAGTAACTCTAGATAATGGCGAAACTTCTAAAAGAGAATATGTTTCTCATAGAGGTGGTGTTTGTTGTCTAGCGGTTCATGACGGTAAAATCTATTTTGAAAAACAATATAGATACGCTGTTAGAAAAGAGATATTTGAACTTCCTGCAGGTAAGCTTGAAGCAGGCGAAAACCCAATGGATGCGATGAAAAGAGAATTAAAAGAGGAACTTGGCTTTATTTCTCATAATATGGAATATATAGATTTTATATATCCATCTGTAGGATATACTAATGAAAAGATATATTTATTTTATTCATCAGATAATGAATTATCTACTCAATCTTTAGATGAAGATGAGTTTTTATCTATTTCACCACTATCAATTAAAGATGCATATAAGAAGCTAGATAATAATGAAATACATGATGCGAAAACAGTTTGTCTCATGTTAAAATTAAGAAACAGACTATTAAAAGATTAATTATGGATAAGAATAAAGATAAAATCGAAAGAACGAGAAATTTCTCTATTATCGCTCATATTGATCATGGAAAATCTACTTTAGCGGATAGAATTATGGAAGAATGTAACGCTATTCCTGAAAGAAAGATGAGAGATCAATATCTAGATTCAATGGATCTAGAAAGAGAAAGAGGAATAACGATTAAACTAAATACTGTACATCTTAAGTATAAAGCGGATGATGGAATCGAATACTATCTCAATTTGATAGATACTCCAGGACATGTCGATTTTACTTATGAAGTATCAAGAAGTTTAGCAGCTTGTGAAGGAGCTCTTTTGGTTGTAGATGCGACTCAAGGAGTAGAAGCTCAAACACTTGCGAATTGTTATCTCGCTATCGACAATGATTTATCTATTATTCCAGTTATTAATAAGATTGATTTACCAAGTAGCGATGTCGAAATGGTAAAGAAAGAAATTGAAGACTTTATTGGTCTAGATACAACTAACTGTTGTCCATGCAGCGCTAAAACTGGTGAAGGTGTTCATGAAATACTTGAAAGAGTAGTTAAGGATATCTTACCTCCAACTGGGGACCCTAACGCAAAACTTAGATGTTTAATATTTGATAGTGTGTTTGACCCATATAGAGGAGTAATTCCTGCCTTTAGAGTAATAGATGGAACAATTAAAAAAGGTGATACTTTCTATTTACTTGGATCTAAACATTCATACACAATTGATACTCTTTTTGTTAAAAATCCATTAGAAGAAGAAAGAGATTATTTAACTGTTGGCGATGTTGGATATCTAACCGCATCAATTAAGGATATATCAACTATTCACGTTGGTGATACTATCACCTTAAAAGATAATCAATCAGATGAACCACTAAAAGGATATAAACACATTAATCCTATGGTATTCTGTGGATTATATCCAGTTGATAACGCAGATTATCCTGAACTAGGTGAAGCTTTAGATAAACTAAAACTTAATGATGCATCTTTGATATATGAAAAAGAAACATCACAAGCTTTAGGATATGGTTATAGATTGGGATTCTTAGGATTACTTCATATGGAAGTAGTTACAGAAAGAATTGAAAGAGAATTTGGCATACCACTAATTGCGACATCTCCATCTGTTATCTATAAAGTCACAGTACAAAATGGCGATGTATTAAATATCGATAACCCAGCGGAAATGCCTAACGCCGCTACAATTAAAAAAATAGAAGAACCATATATGAAAACCACTATCATGACACCTGATTCATATGTAGGAACTATAATGAAACTCTGTCAAGATAAGCGTGGAATATTTAAAGATATGGACTATATAACTGAAAATAGAGTATCTTTACATTATTTTATGCCTCTACTTGAAATAGTATATGATTTCTTTGATAAATTAAAATCTTCGACAAAAGGATATGCATCACTAGATTATGAATTTGAAGATTATAAACCATCTCAACTGGTTAAACTAGATATATTATTAAATGGTGAACAGATAGATGCCTTATCAGTGATTGTGCATAAAGACTTCGCATATAATAGAGGTAAAGCAATCTGCGAAAAATTAGTTGATATTATTCCTAGACAACTATTTGAAATTCCTATTCAAGCTGCGGTTAATTCTAAAATAATTGCTAGAACTACAGTAAAAGCTTTAAGGAAAGATGTCTTAGCTAAATGTTATGGTGGAGATGTTTCAAGAAAGAAGAAACTTCTAGAAAAACAAAAAGAAGGAAAGAAAAAGATGAAAGCTATAGGTAAAGTAGAAGTTCCTCAAGAAGCTTTCCTAGCTGTTTTAAAACTTGATGATGAGGTAAAAAGATAATGAAGAATATTAGATTATTGTCTATTGGAAATTCATTTTCAGATGATATGCATCAATATATGTATGATATTTTAAGAGAAAACTACTGTGATGCGGTTATCGCAAATCTATATATTGGTGGTTGTACTCTTAAACATCATTATGAAAACATATTAAATGATAACCATGAATATGTACTTAAAATATATGATA
>CALCVH010000169.1 GCA_937907585.1 uncultured Bacillota bacterium
ATTTATATTAGAATAGTTTTTATATAATACATTTAAAGCATTATTATCATATATCATTGTCAATTCACCACCGTTAATATTATTTTATAAGATTTATTGTGGGAAATTAACAATATATTAGTATTTTTTAATTATTAGTTTTGATGCAAATAAAAAGAGATGATTCAAGTCATCCCTTTTCGATTTAGATAATATGTTCTTACTCTATACGCTTATATTATAGTCATTTATTCTTTATAAGAAAATATAGCTTGAATTTTGAATGAATCTTTTAGACTATCATCTATCCCTACTCCAAATATAATATTTAGATTAGGACTAATTGATTCTTTAATATTAGATATTAATAAATCTATATCAGTCAATTTTAAATTAGTTGATGAAGATATTTTAATTACGCACTGATTTGGAGTTAAATCATTGAATTTTGTATATTCAAAATTTTCATTTAAATCTGTAATTGTTTTAAAAATTGTACCTGTAATTTCACCATTTAGAACTTCTTTTAAATCTTCAATGTCCAGTTCGATTAATTCAGGATTTTTGAACATATCTTCTAGTTCATTTACTAATCCATGTTTTTCAAATAAATCAATCTTATTTCCAAGTTCTTTTCTTAAATCCATATAAATAGTCTCCATTCAATTATTTGTGTATCTATTTTAACATTCAATTAATATTGATACAATAAAATAATATATTTATTAATTAAATAGAATTCTTCCTAGTCTTAAATGGGTTGAACCTTCTTCTAGCGCAATTTTATAATCATTAGACATACCCATTGATAGATATTTAAGATTATATTTTTCTTTTAATTCATGAGCGTGATGGAATACTTTTTTTATTTCTTCTTCATTATCTATATCCGCCATCACCATTAACCCTACAACATCTATGTTTTTATATTCTTTTAGTTTATCTATAAACAAAGGAAGTTCATATTCACTAATGCCTGTTTTATTATCGTTATCTACTAGTTTTATTTCAATAAAACATTTGAGCGGAGAAAGCCTATATTTATTTATTTCTTCAGCTAATTTTATCGAATCAAGAGAATGAAGATAATCTATTTTATTAATCATTTTCTTAACTTTATTTGTTTGAAGATGGCCTATAAAATGCCAGATAATATTTAGATCTTTTAGTTCATCATATTTATTTAAAAATACGTTTACTCTATTTTCCGCAAAGTTATTTATTCCATAATTAAAGAGCTCTTTCATTGTTGAAGAGTCAACATATTTTGTAGTGGCGATAATAGTTTTACCGTCGCATTCTTTTAATAATTCTTTTATTTTTAATTCATTCATATCTTAAAAGAATAGAACTCTCTAGTGAGAGTTCAATAACTATTTTCTAATATAAAGTATACCTATGCACTTTTCACCACAGTGTGTGGAAATTACACATCCTGCGAGTGTTGACATAATGTTTTCACTAGGCATTACTTCACTTAATTTTTCACGTATATATTTTTCTTCTTCATAATTGAAAGAATGAGTAATCATAACGTGATCAGGATCAACCAATCCTTTTTCATATTTATCTTTAAAAGCGTTGATCATTTGATCCACACCTTTATGGAAATTCATAGATATTCTTCCAACTTTTAATTCGCCTTTATTCATCACTATTGTTGGGTGAATATTTAATACCTTTCCTACGAAATATGTTAATCCAGAACATCTTCCACCTTTTCTTAAATGTTCTAATGTATCAATGATAAATGAACATTCTGTTTTAGGTGTTATGTCTTTCATTTTTTCAACTATTTCAGGTGCGCTTAAACCTTCTTCGACAAATTTTTGAATCTTGAATACTTGAAGCCCTATAGCGCTTGATAGATTTAAAGAATCTATACAATATACGTTTGGCATATCGCTAGAAGCTTGTAAAGCATTAGCGTAAGTAGACGATATTTTAGAGCCAATTCCTATATAGATGATATCGTATCCTTCGTTAGTGTATTTAGTGAATGTTTCTTTAAATACCATAGGAGAGATTGCGGAACTCTTAGGAAGTTCTTTCTTCTCTTTAATTAAATCATAGAGCCTTCTTGTGTCGATGTCGTATCCATCTCTATATGATTCTTCTCCAAAATTAACTCCAAGTGGCAAAACATCGATACCCTTTTCTTCTAGTATGTTAAAGGGGATATCGCAGGTAGAATCTGTGATCAATTTAATTTTATTCATTTTTGTGCTACTCCTATAAAATTATTAACGTGTGAAATGTGAAAATCCTATGCAAAATAATGCGAATAGAACAACTGCTCCAATTGATATAAATAATAATGGTAATGTAGCTAATTTAAAATATAACGCTACAGTTATTATTGAAGCAGATAAAGCAAGTATCGCTCCAAAACATAATAATGTTAATTTAGCATTTGAACTTTTAGAATGACTTCTTTCAAGTGAGTCACTAGAATTATTATAATTGTTAGCCATATCTCCTCCTACATGATAAATGTTATATAAAGAAGACTCGCAAAAGTTAAAATTTCAAATAGTAAGCTAGTATAGATTACAAAAGAAAAATACTTTTTATCAGTCTTATGGTGCGCAACTAATCTACCGATTAAAGAACCAAGTGCGCCAAAGAATACCGCAATAAATAGGAGATGTTTTTCTTTTATTCTCATCATTCCTTTTACTGCACGCTTCTTATCATTTGAATACATGATCATTGCGATTAATGAATTTAAAATTATTAACGCAAAATATCCAATAACAATGAATTTTAAATACTCTTCCATTATTTTTTCTCCTTTGAAATAGTGGCGTTTATAACTATTTTATTGTCCTTGTTTATTACCACGAACTCATCAGTTTCATTTAATTCTTTTTTATAGAATGACATTACTTCATTCTCGTATGCAGGCGATTTGTAGTTGATTTCAACTTTAGTGACATTATATTCATTTAGTTCATTTGTAGAATATAGGCTAAATAGAACTCTTATGTATTCTGCATTATTTAAATGTTTTCCTAGATCTAAATCTGTAGAAACTATCTTATATTCATATACTTTTTTATATTCACTAATATCAACGTTATATTTAGAAAACTCAGTTTCTAATTTTGGTTTATCTAAAACATATTCTATATTAGATGGATATACTTCTCTAAATTGAACAGGTCTTTTAGTTAAGAAGTTTATTACAGTCCACTCAGTTTTTCCTTGAACTAGTAATTCTCCTTTAAAATCATAGATATTATAGTTTCTATCACATCTTAATTTAACTGGTTCAGATGGAAATGTTTCTAGAATAATATTATCATTAACATAAGGTCTATTTTTGAATTCTACAATAGTTTTTACCGCAACCCAAAACATATTTTGTTTAATTATAGAATGGTATCCAACACCTAATATATCAGCGTGACATGTTGCGATATCTTGGAAATATTTAAATGTTGAAGGAACACTTAAATGTCCATTAAAGTCACAATCCGACAAATATACCAATCTATTTTCATTTAGATACGCTTTCATATTACTTTGAAGATGTAAGAGTATAAATCTGAGCTAAAAGAGAATTTAGTTTAGCGACATCTTCTATGAATGCCTTAGTTTCTTCTTCTTTTGTTAATTCAGGTTTGCGCATCTTATCAATTAGTTTTTTACATAGATTTAATGCTTCATCACATTCTGAAAGCGATGTTTTTTCTTTGATGATATCAACATCAACTAATAAAGTTTCAACTAAGTTGTACACTTTTGGAATTCTTGATAAAGGATTCTTTATAGTAGACATTTTTGTGTATTCTTTTCCAAGTTTAATTTGAAGTCTATTAAATCTTTTATGATGGTTGTGGCGACTTACAAAATATAATACTAATAATGCGATTGATAAAGCGAATACTGAATACCAAATTATTAGAGTTTTAGTATCAAAGAAATTAGTAGTTTGTTTTATTTCTTCAGTTGCGTTTAGTGTATCTTCTGTAGTAGTAACTGACTCAGCTAGGAATAGTAAAAATAGTTTATTCATTATTAGTTACTCTCCTTTTCTTTTTTGATATTTACATCTAATTGGTTGTAGTCTATTGAAATGTTATTCTTATCTAATTCATCAATAATCTTTTCATTTAGATTGAATAATAAATCCCAATAATCATTTCCCATACACCAACATCTTGCGGTAAAGATTAAATCTGAATCCCCGTATTTTAATAATCTACAAGTAGGTTCTGGATTCTTTAAAGTTAACTTATCACTCTTTAATACATCAACGATTACTTTTTTCACTAATTCTCTATCGCTCTTATATGATACTGGAACATCGATAGTGATTCTTCTTACTGGATTTCTTGAAAAGTTCTTAACTGGGCTTGAGGCAACTGTTGTGTTTGGCACTAACAACATTAATCCATCAAAAGTTTTTAAAGTTGTGGCCATTATTGTTACCTTTATTACTGTGCCTTCTACGCTACCTATTTGAACATATTCACCTTCAACAAAGTATTTGTTGATTATTACAAGTACACCATTTACTAATCCAGATAAAACATCTTGTAAAGCTAAAGATATACCAAGAGATAGAACAGACGCTAATGTTACAGCGTTATCTGTAGTAATACCGCATAACCTTAATACTACTATAACTAACACTACATATAGTAAGATTTTGAATACAGATAATATGAAGTTAGGTAAAGTTCTTTCTTTAAATCTTTTAATTATCCATCTTCTAATAGCGCTAGTTAATACTTGAATAAATAAATATAAAAGTATGACTAATGAGATCGATTGTGCAAGGACGACACCACCGCTTCTAAGCCAATTTAAAAATGATTCCATAAATCCTCCTAAAAGCCAAATATTAAACATACTGCATACCCAATTATTAACGAAGATAAGAAACAGATTAATAAAATAGGTATGGTTGTTTTCTTTTTATTATTTTTAATTAAATATATTAATCCTAATCCAGAATTAACAAGTAATCCTGATAAGCACGCTCCAAAACTTATGTTATTCATAATAAATAATTCAGTTATTATAACGCTTGAAGCGCAGTTAGGAATTAAACCAATTAAGCATGAGAATAGAGGTGATAAATATTTGTTTGATTCAATAAAGTTAGATATATTATCCTCTCCGATAAATCCAATTAAGAATCCGAATATAAGATTAATTATTAATACATATACAAATATTTTTAAACTGTGTTTTAGTGGATGTAGTAAGTATTTATCAACTTTAGATTCTTTTTCATCATCTATCTTATGATGACAACATCCTGTATGGATTTCATCTTCATGTTTACAGTTATGAAGATGTAAATCAATCTCTTTTCTTTTTCTATATACTAAATCAACTAGATATCCAATTAAGAAGCCTACAACAAATTTAGTTCCAACTAGTATTAGTGCGTATAAACTTTTTTCATTATGGGATGCGATTAGTAATGGAATCGCTTCATCACTACAAGATAAGAATATCGCAACAAGTGTACCCATAGTGATGTGTTCTTTAATATATAAGTCACTGCCTATAATACTAAAACCACATTCAGGAACAAGTCCAAATAAAGAACCTAATAATGGATTAATTTTATGATTATCTTTGAGTCTACCAGATAACTTATTTTCAAATAAAGAAAAAATAATGTGTAAGAGTAACACAATAGCGAAGACTATTAAACTATCTTTAAGCGCATCGAGTAATATCTCGAATACTTCTTCTTTACCCATCTTTTCTCCTTTAACTGCGTCCTTAATATCTTATCATATAATAACTAAAAATTTATAATTTTTAAACATTTATCAAATTATTCTCAAAATCTTTAATCAATTTAAAATATCTTTCTATATTAACATAACAAGAAAAACCATGTGGAGCGCCTTCAAATAGTTCTAACCTAATCATCTCATCATTTGATTTTTTAATTCTTTTACTCATCTCACATGGTACAAATGTATCACTTGTTCCATGGATAATTAAAATAGGAAGAGTTGTATTTTTAACCTCTTCTATAGCGCTTGATTCATTTATATTAAAATGTCCAAACACTTTAGCGCCTATAGTTAATATAGGTTTACTAAACCATTCTTTTATTCCCATATCTTTTGCGACCTTAACGACTATTTCAACAGGACTCGAATATGGACAATCGGCTATTATTCCTCTTACGTTACTACTATATTTAAATGATGAAGCCATTAAAACAGTTGCGGCACCCATCGATATACCATATAAGAAAATGATTGGATTATTAAATTCTTTATTTAAAAAATCTACCCACGTTAAGACATCATATCTTTCTTTTATTCCAAAAGATATAGTTCTTCCACCAGATAAGCCATGTCCTCTTTGATCAACCATAAATATATTGTATCCTTCTTTTTTATCGTGATTTAATCCACCAGCTAGATCTCTTACGCAGTTTCCTTTATATCCATGGAATTCTAATATGATAGGAGCTCCCTTAATTAGGCCATAGAATCTTCCGTGTAATTTAAGTCCATCATGAGATATAATCTCATAATCTTTATGAGGATATTCGAGCGCATTTTTAATGCCTTCAACTGTAACATCATTAAACTTTTCATATTCAGGACCCTTAAGTAAATGATTTATTGAATCTTCATAAGAATATTTATCATTATTATAAAAAGCCATCCTATATGGGATGAATGCGACTAAGAAAAATGCTATTAATAACAATACAACTACTATAATTAAAACAATTAACCAAGGGTTCATCTTATGCCTCTAAAGATTCTATAACTTTTATAATTATATTTTTAATATCATCTAGTTCCATATAAGGTTTGTTGGCTTTGTTGATTACTTGTTCTTTAATATATGGAATATGAATAAAACCAACTTTAGTTTTGGTTGATTTAGTATATTCTAATGTCTTATAGAACAGGTAGTTACAGACAAACGTACCTGCAGAATATGATGGTTTAATAATAAGATTTTTATTCTTTAGATATTCAATTATATCTAGTATATTTAAAGTACTGAAATAAGCATCATTCCCATCTGTGCTTATTTCAGCATTTTTTATTATAATTCCATCATTATCAGAAATTGTAGAATCAATATAGTTAATGGCGATCTTTTCTATAGTTACATTTTCTCTTCCACCCGCTTGACCTAATAACAAGATATAATCTAAATCATTTTTATCTATTTCATCTTTTACTTCTTTAAAAGATTTATCAAATGATGTGTCTATTTCTTTTTTGATTAATTCTATATTTCCTATTCTATCTGGAATAAGTTTTATTACTTCATATGCAGGGTTTAGAAACTCTCCATTAAATGGAGTAAAACCAGTGATTAACAGTTTCAAATTACCACCTATATTTTTCGTTATGAACATCTTTATCTATGAAAGCTACCTGTAAAAAGTCTTGAGGATTATTTCTAATAATATAATCTATGTATGTAGAGATGATATCTGCGCTATCTTTATAACCCATCGCAGTTAAGTGTCCATCAACAAAATAATTATCTCTATATTCTGCGTCATAGATTAGATTGTCATATAAATTTAATACGTAGGTGAATTCAAAACATTTACTCAGTTTAAGCAAGAAATCTCTTATTTGAATTCTTTCTTTATCATCCCACCAACTCTCTTTTGGAGTAGTAACTAAGAAGATTCTCGCTTTAGGTTGAACTCTTTTAATGGTTTGAATTATTTTAGCGTACCAACCCATATATGAATCTTTATTATTGTCTGGATTATTAAAATCGATATCAGAAAATGAACCAAAGCCTTCGCTATATTCATTTAATCTATTTAGATCATTAACTCCTAATGCGATGATATATGCTTGACATAACTTTTCTTTGCTAAATACTTTCTTATCTACATTTTCTAAATAATCAGTAAAGAATGTTTTAGCCATTAGCCCACCTTTAGAAAAATTGTATACAGTTGAGCCTACTTTTCTTGCGATATATTGACCCCATGAATATTCAAAATAATCATGCCACCCAACGCCTTTTTCTTTTGAATAAGATACATGTTCACCGCTAGATAAGCTATCTCCAATGCATCCGATTGTTCTAAATATTGCGGTATAGCCACCATCAAGCGCTAAGTTCTCAATTGGTCCTTTTCTTAAAATCATAATAACCCCCTTATTACTTAGATTTTCCTTTTTCTTTTGAACGTTTATCGTTAATTATTTTCATCTCATTAACGTCTATTACTTTCCATCCTTCTTCTTTAGCTTTATCTACACATCCTTGTAGAACCAGTTTTAAGAATGGTCTTGGAACTTTCACTAACATCTTTAACGCATCGTCAGTAAACTCTATATCAGTATTTAATCTAGTCGCTGCGTATTTAATGCTTGATAAATCCACTTCTCTATTTGGAATACCTACAGATATAGGTTTTACATAATCGCTACACCAGAAATCTTTAGAATCTCTATATCCCCAGTTTGTAGGTAGTGGACAGAAATTCTTTCTTGTGATTCCATTTATGATTGCGTCATAATATTGTTCTTTAAGTAGAATATGATCTATTTTTAAGATGAAATGCGCTCCAAATTTAGATGTTATACCATTGAAATTATGATATGGAGGATTATATTCTTCTAACACTTTATCATCTTGAGCGTTATCGAGTTCTTTTACCCAAGTACACTCAAAAACCTGACATGCTTCTTTTAGGATTTTAGGGAATGATTCATTAGGATTATTCTTACTAGAAGTAGATTCAATAGGTGTAAACTTAGTTAGTTGTTTCATCTTTTCTTCTGGTGTATCTCCAGGGAATCCCATTAATACATGTTGTTCAAAGTTAGACTTGCTGAAAGGTAAAAAGTTGATAGTGCATTTACCATGTCTTAATATCCCTTTCGCAGTATTTGATGTATTTCTACATTCAAGCACCATAGCGTAATAATCTTTTCCCGCAATGTAATATGGAAACACTAATGAATATGCGCCAAATGAAGTACCACTTCCATCTTCATTAAGTGTTCCAATTAATGTTAGAGGCATTGGAAAGAATGAAGATGATTGGTAAAAGTTATCAGTAATTCTTATCTCTTTAAATTCTTTTTCCATTTTTTTCTCCTTAAAATTATAATAAACTTTTTAAATATTCTACCTCTTCATCTGTAGTAGCCCATGAAGTAGCGAATCTTACCGAATAATAAGTATCATCTATCTTTTCCCAGATTTCAAAACCAACTTTTTCTTTTAGTTTATCAATCTGTTTTTTATTCATCACTATAAACTGTTGATTAGTAGGTGAATTAACAAATAATTTATATCCTTTTTCTAAGAATATATTTTTTATTTTGTTCGCTTGAACTATAGCGTTTTTACTTATTTCAAAATATAAATTATCAGTAAAAAGTGTATCGAATTGAATACCTATTAATCTTCCTTTCGCAAGTAGTGCGCCTCTTCTTTTAATAATTGTTTTAAAGTTTTTAGGCATATTGTTTTTAGTGAATACTATAGCTTCGCCAATTAAAGCGCCAACTTTAGTTCCACCAATATAGAATACATCAGATAATTTAGCGATATCTTGTAGTGACAAATCAGATTCATCACTCATAATCGCATATCCTAGTCTTGCGCCATCAATAAACAAAGGAATATTATATTTATCACAAACTTTTCTTATATTTGTGAGTTCTTCTTTAGTATATAATGTTCCATACTCTGTAGGATGTGAGATATATACCATTCCAGGATAAACCATATGATAATATGAACCATCGCTATAGAAATCAGTTATATATTTATCTATATCTTTATAGTCTAATTTTCCAAAATGATTTTTAAGTGTGATTACTTTGTGACCAGTCGCTTCAATTGCGCCAGCTTCATGAGTGTTTATATGCCCACTATCGCACGCAATCACCCCTTCATAATCTTTAAGCATCGATGATATTACAATCATATTAGTTTGAGTTCCACCAGCAATGAATTCAACTTGTGAGTTTATATCACCAATAGCTTTTTTAATCTTTTCTTTTGCGGAGATAGTATATTTATCATTTCCATATCCGCTTAATGCTTCTTCATTTGTTTCAATTAATTTTTTAAGTATTAGAGGATGAGCCCCCTTGTTGTAGTCGCATTCAAATGAAATCATTATTTTCTCCTATTATTTTAAATCCAAAATAATTATATATACATTCTTTTGAAATATCAATATTTCAAAATTAAAAACATCAACTATTTCATTGATGTTTCAAAAAATTATATTTTAATATTTTCTCCAACTAAGCCAATATAAGCTCCATCTTTAGCTTCATTTGAATCAGGATGAGCTAAAAGCCATTTGTTGTTAGCCCATAACATTTGTTCTTTATCGCTTAATCTTTTAGATACATTTGTTCCTTTAGGTAGACAAATTAGAACTCTAAATCCGCTTCCATTTACTCCACATGGAGCGTAATGAAGAGTTGTAGAATAAATCTCTACTGGAACACCAGCAGGAACTTTAAAAGCTTTAACTAATTTAGTATCATATTTACCATTTTCTATTTCAAATACTCTTCCTAGTAATAAAATAAAATCTTCATTTGCGATATTGATTTCATTTCCTTTATGATGTTCTAAACAGTTAAGCATTTGATTATGCCCATTACAATATCCTAGTTGAATAGGCATATCTCCATAATAATCTTTTCTAAGAGTGTTAAATGATTCAGTATTTTCTAGTTCCATTAAACTAGGAACGTATATTGTATTATCAGGACAAGGAGTAGTTTTTAAAACATCTAATATATCTAAAAACTTCTCACCAATTACTCTTCCATAATCTTTAAATTCTTTATCATATACAGAATATATTTTCATCTTTATCTCCTACTATTTTATTTCTTTATTAATAATTATTCTTTTAATTATAAAATATACTATTCCTACAACTAAAGATATTAAAGAGATAATAAAGAGTGTCATAAATACATCTTTCCAGTTTCCCATTTTATCAGCTAAAGCACCTATTCCATAGGAACTAATAACACTTCCTATATAGCACATTCCAT
>CALCVH010000170.1 GCA_937907585.1 uncultured Bacillota bacterium
GACATTTATATAACACCTAGATCCATTGTATTAGATATATTATTTAAAAATATAATACCCCCCCCACAACATTTTTTCTTGTAAGAGAGAGCAAGGTTTCTATTTTTATTTTACAATAACTTGCATGTATTGTCACTAATTTTGTGAGTGGGTTGTACATTTTATAGCGCTACGCGCTATTAAGAATGATTTTATTTATCTTATCTTTTTTCCTGCTATTTCTACACTCTTTTTATAGAATGATAATCCATATGCATATATCTTCTTTGCGTCTGTTTTTATTAGAGTATCATAATACTTATGCATCATTATTTGTTTTAATGCTGTTTGAGCGCTATTCTTTAATCTTAATTCTGTTGTTCTGCTCTTTAATGATTTTAGTTCAATAATTGCGCCAAATCCATTCTTATTCTTAGGAATTAATATAATGTCGCATCTTCCTGTTCCGCTTATTACTTCTGATTGAACAATACATTCATCAAATATTAATGATAATAGTGTCAATATCATTATTTGATAATTCTTTTCATCTGAAAAATCATAATATGATAGAGATGATAATAAATATTCTTCTAGTGATTTAGATAATAATTCACTATCAAAAGATAATAATGCTTTTTTAATGTTTAATCCTATTTCTAATGATTTATTATTTAGAAATTTATTTCTTATTTCTGTTATAAAAATATTTTTAGTTTCTTTATTAACATTTCTTAATGTATAGATTGTATCATCGTAATTATTATCAATAGTCAAATATCCCATTGATAATAATAATGAATAAATCATATCTAAACTATAATTGATATCATCATAATTAATAGATGCTGAAATATTTGATAATACAACATTATCATTTATAAGCTTATTTAATCCATTAATTAAATCTGTGATATCATCAGTAATAATAGTTGATAATATTGATGAAGATGTTGTTTTAGACCAATAGTTCTTAAAAGTGAATCCTTCATTAATGAAGTTTAAGATAGACCAAGGATTAAAGATACATGTTCCACCAAAATTATAATTTCCATACCATGATTTGATTTCATCAATATTAATATCGCAATTATAATAATTTAATATATCTTTTGTTTCTTCTTCAGTAAATCCAAAATACTTTGAATTTTTATACGTTAAAACATTATCATCTATTAAATTATTTAAACCGGAAAAGAGTGAAATTTTACCAGTTCTTGATACACCTGTTAAAATGGATAATAATTGATTATTATTTCCTTTTAATGATTCACTTAAGAAGTTTTTAAAGAATACAATCACATCGTTATAAAAGCCATTTTCAAATGCTGACTGAAGAGGAGAATCATATTCATCTATTAATATAATAGGTCTATTATTAGTTGTTTCATCAATTATCTTGCATAGTTTTCTTATTATTGATGAAAACTTAGCATCATCATATGATGATTCTATTAAATTATCAAATTCAGATTTATTGATATCTGACATGTCATTATATAAATATCTAAATCTCTTTATTTCATCTAGTACAAGATTTTTAGTTTTCTCTATTAATTCTTTTGAATTATTAGCGTTTAAATCTTTAAAGTTTAGATATATTACATCATACTTACCAAGATTATTTCTGCATAGATCTTCTTCTTTTTCTATATTAGTTGATTTAAAGTATTTATAACTATTTTCAATTGTTTTATCAAAGAAAGTTCTTAGCATAGATAAAGATAAGCTTTTTCCAAATCTTCTAGGTCTTGTGAATAATATGACAGATGTGCTTGGAAGATTTAGTACTTCTTTAATCAATAATGTTTTATCTACGTAATAACATTCTTTATATACATCGATATAGTTTTCAACTCCAATTGGTAACTTTTTCTTCATACTTTTCCCTCTTTTACTGGTATTATACCATATCTTGCAACATCATACAACACTATGCAACATCATACAACATCGTACAACATAAATTAAAAGACCTAGGTGTTTTTGCACCTAGATCATGGTTATTATCTTAAACGCTCTTTAATTTTACGGATTTCTTTAATAACTAATTTGAAATCGATAGGTTTAGCTAAATGTCCATTCATACCAGCGTTAATACATTCGCTGATGTTTTCTGAGAATGCATCAGCTGTTAACGCAACGATTGGTATATCAGCTTTTTTAGAATTCATTTTTCTAATAGCTCTAGTAGCTTCTAAACCATTCATTTCAGGCATTTGTACATCCATGAATATTAGATCATATTCATCATCTTTAGCTTTTTCCATCATTTCTACGCATATTTTACCATTGCTTGCTCTAGAAGATGTTACACCTACCATTTCAAGCATTGCATGAATGATTTCCCAGTTAATTTCATTATCTTCTGCGATTAACACATTTGTTCCAGATAAATCTGAATATGTATCGTTTGCTTCAGAATCGTCAGAAGTTATTCCTAATACTTCATTAATCTTCTTATATAGAGTTGAACGGAATAATGGTTTACTGATGAAGCCATTTGCGCCAGCGTCTTTAGCTGCTTGTTCTAAATCAGAATAATCATATGCTGAGATTAGTAGAATTGGAACCTTATTTCCAATTTCTTTTTTGATTGCTTTAATAGTTTCAATACCATCCATATCAGGCATCTTCCAGTCTATTATGATGATATCAAACTCATCTTTTTTAGTTTTAATTAATTCTAGTGCTTCGCTTCCGCTTGTTGATTTAAACGCATTAACATTTAATGATTTTAATGTGTTTTCCGCTGTATCAAGTAATACTTGATCATCATCAACTACTAAAACATTAATCGGATCTAATTTTAAGTTCTCTGTTTCATTATCAGAAACTTTTATATCAATTTCAATTCTAAATGTTGTGCCTTTACCTACTTCACTTTCACAGTAGATTTTGCCATCCATTAAATCTACCATCTGTTTAGTGATTGCGAGGCCTAATCCAGTACCTTGAATCTTATTGATACGTGAATCTGTCATACGTGAGAAAGGTTGATACATCCTTTCCATATATTCCTTACTCATGCCCATACCATTATCAGATACTACATAAATAAGTTTAACATATCCTTCTTTTTCGCTCTTTGCTTCTTCCATGTAAACATCAACTTTACCGCCAGAATCAGTGTATTTGATAGCGTTAGAAAGAATATTGATATATATTTGATTTATACGCAATTGATCTGCGTATAAATATTCTTTATCAAAATGATTAATTCTAAAGTTGAAATCAATATTTTTCTCTTTAACCATTGGTTGAGAAATATTAACTAGGTTTTCAACTGAATCAACAATTGAGAATGTTAGTGGGTTAAGAGCTAGTTTACCACTTTCGACTTTAGATATATCAAGGATATCGTTAATAAGTGTTAATAAGTGTTTGCTTGCTAGAGATATCTTGTGTAAGTTTTCTTGAGCTAATTTCTTATCATCTAGATTGTTTTCTGTTAAAGTAGTAAGACCAATTATTGCATTCATAGGTGTTCTAATATCATGTGACATAGTTGATAAGAATACAGTCTTTGATCTATTTGCGCTATCAGCTTCAATAGCCATTTGATGTAACTTCTTATTAAGAACGTTCATATATACTACGTTCATAGTGAATAGAAACAATAAACCTGCGGTTAAAACTAAGATTAATTCCCAATCTATAGAGTCGCTTCTTAAGTGTTCTTCATGAATAAAACTTAAGAATACCCAACCACTTGATGTATTGATAGTTTTAAATGCTAAAACAGATTTATTATTTTCTGAATCAAGCATATTAATTGAATCAGTTGTTTTATTAATCTTATTAGTTAAGTTTTCTATATCACTATCGCTTGATTTATTATATTTCTTATATAATTCAAAGAAATTATTTTCTTTAAATGAGTCTCCTTTAATAATAAAGTTTCCTTCCGCATCTATCATAGATATTTCTGCGTCCTTAAATTCTTGTTGTGGGAAAGACCATTTCTTTTCTAGTTCAATTATAGGTATAACTCTTAATATTAACGCATCCTTCTTCTCATCAGCGATTGGTTCATATATTTTAACTTTATTTACAAACGCAATAGACAGTAATCCATTCATTGGATTAGTATAGGCTCTAGTAATATTATTTGCTTGACCAATATTAGAAATCCATTTCATATCGCCAAGGATATCTAAATCTTGATAAGATACATTATAGTCGGTACTATCATTAGAATTCGCGATAGTAGATAAGCCAGTTAGATTGTCTTTATATATTATATGCGCAGCTGTGTAATTTCTTACATGAGATTTACTAATAAACTCTCTAGCTTCTTCTAAAGTCATATTTTGGCTGTTAATATAGTGAGCCCAAACATCACAGATTCCTTGCTCACCTTCCATATATATTTCTGTTACATGTTCTAACGCAACTGTAGATGTAACAAAATTTTTAACTTTTTCTTTATAGTTATTTGTTTTTTCTATGCTTGAATAGATAAACACAAATGCTATTAATAGTCCAATTATAAGAAAATCGGATATTAGAAGAATTATTTTTTTCATATTACCACCAAAATATATTAATATAATATATACGTTTTATATTCTTATTATACTAAAAGATTCATTTAAAATAAATAACTAAAGTTATTTGAAATATGTACTAGATATTATTTATTGTCCCCAAGTTTATTGAGTGTTAAATCAGATATGCCACCATATTTTGTATTCTTTCTCATCATTGTTGGACTAGAATTAAAATACGCAGTAAAACATTTTTCAAAGTGTGTATAGTTTTTAAAACCACAAATAGATGATATTTGTTGGAATGAATAATTAGATTCACATACATACTGTTGAGCTATTCTTAATTTATATGAGTTAACGTATTTAAGCGGTGAAACACCTAAATACTTTTTAAAATACTTAAATAAAGTAGTTCTTTCAACACATAAGTATTCACTTAGTGATTGAACAGATATCTTCTTATTAAGGTTTTGAGATATATATTCTTGAGCGTTTAGTATTAAATCATTATTAGTTTTTTCTTCTTGTCTAACAAGATACATCCTATTAGTTTCTACTTCATCAATGATATTATATAAACATCCAAGGATTCCATATATTGATTTCTTATTCTCAAAGCTCTTAATGCTAGAGAATAATTCTATTATTCTATCCACGCTCTTTAATGTTCCTACATAACTATTTTCAGGACAAACTTCTTTTATTAAACCAATAGAATTTTCTCCACTAAAACCTATCCATATATATTCCCATGGATCAAGTTTATCTGGATAATAACTAGTGACTTCCGCAGGATGAATAATAAAGAAATCATTCTTTTTTATTTCATAATGATTGTTTCCTACAATCAAATGTCCTTTACCATTTAATACAATATGTAAATCAAAACATCTTTTTTGTGCTTGATAATTTGTATGAATTGTAGAACATTTATGCCAACCAAAATATTTGAACTCTAATTGTCCTAAACTTCTTCCTTCTAAGTTTTTAAAAAAGTAATTGTTTTCTGATAAAATCGCTCTACTATCCATAATTAACTACACCTATTTAAAATATCATTTAAAGCTTTTATAAATTTAGGAGTCCACCATTTATCATAACCAAATTTATTTGGATGGATTGGATCCTTCATATATGAATTATATAAGTTTCTATCTATATTATTCATATCAGTGTCATTCCATAAATCAATGATATCTATATTCCATTCCTCCTTTAGTTTGTAAAGGAGATCTACCATTCTATTATACTCTTTTGAATCGAATTTTGTTCCTGTATAGAATATAACTTTTTTGTTGAAAGTTTTATATACATATTGGATTATATATTCTAATGCATCATTAATTTTATCTATTGGAAGAGATAATGATGCATCATTAGTTGATAATTGACATATGAAAAAATCAGGCTTTAAGTTTTTATCTATCCTTTCCATTCTTGGAATATATGAATTATCATCTAATGTAACTAAAGTAGTTCCTGAAACCGCTTCTTTCTTTAAAACAATTATATTTTCATATTTAACTAAAGATTCGATAAATGAATATCCATTATCACCATATGTAACAGAACTACCTAGGAATATAAATTTCTTATCTTTTAACATACTAATTTTGAAAGATTATTCTGATAGAATTTATCGATCGCATCCATCAAATCTTCATTTGCTTGATTCATTTTAACTTTATCGATTTTGCCATACATTATCTTATCGGCGTCTTCTTTTTTCATAATCTTTTTAAGATTCTTCCATTCATCAAAAATCATTTTTTGATATTTAACACATTCAGTTGAAGCGATAACTGTATTGTGTTTATCGTGATTTGGATCAGTCATTTCAATGAATACTGCGTTTGGATTATTAATCTTGTCTTTTTTAATTAGAATAGAAGCTTCTTTGTAGCCTACTGTCTCGTCATTTACACCATGAACAATCATAATTGGAATATTTGATTTTGATATTTCTTTAATAGAACTATCATTATGGTGTTTTCCTTGAAGGAATAATGTATATATCCATAATGGATAGTAAACTAGTAAATCTAAAAACTTATTTTTACCTTGAGTTATAAAAAACTGCATCTCTTTAATAGGTTTTTCAAATCCTGCAATAGATACTACCGCTTTTATATTGGGATCTTTATTGATATTCATCGCAACCCCATATGCGCCCATTGAATGTCCATATAATAAGATTTCTTTATCTTTAAATTCTTCTTTAGTTTTTAAAAAATCTAGACAAACACTTAAATCAAACTGTTGGCCATTAACACTATTGACATATTTTCCTTCTGATTTACCTGTTCCGCTAAAATCATATGTAAATACTTCATATCCTCTTTTAACTAGAGAATATATATCAGATATATATGCTTCATGACCAGGAACTAAACCATGAGCGTAAACTAAGAAACCTTTAGTGTTTGATTCACCATATAGATAAGCTTGTATTCTTTTCTTGCCACTATAGAAATAGTATTCTTTTCTTGATATTTTATCTGGAAGTTCATCATAGCTTAAGAAAGGAGATTCCATAGGCCAATCTTCTCTTCTAAACACTTTTTTAAATAGTACACTACATAGAATTAATGAAACGATAGTAATGATTAAAAAAGCAGATATTATGATTATAAGAGTAAGCAAAAGTGGATGCATGTTATTTATTCTCCTTCTTTTCTTTTATTTTATTTATCAGTTTAATGATTAAGATATTATAGATTTGGAACAATACTTCAAGCAAGAGTTCAACACCTAATAAAAAGATATGAACATGAGCGTGATGAGCTACTGGCTCTAATATTAATTCAGTAGATAAGACGATGATAATAATAG
Organism: uncultured Bacillota bacterium; assembly: GCA_937907585.1. Classification (GTDB taxonomy): domain Bacteria; phylum Bacillota_I; class Bacilli_A; order Izemoplasmatales; family UBA1188; genus UBA1188. The sequence continues at coordinate 7,305 of CALCVH010000170.1, forward strand.
ATTCTAATATATTAAATAATCCTGGTTGTCTTTTAATTAGCCTTTTAACTGATATGCTTATTTCTCTTCCTTCTCTTATCAGATTCCATACAGCCCAAATGACTAAACAGATCACAAAATTATCTTCCACATAAAGCATCATTATTAGCGAAAGTAAGATCAAGACTAAGCCTTCAAAGAATGAAGAATCTTCTTTTACTACACCTTTAATAGACCAGACTATCACATTTTCAAGTCCATAAGCTAGAATCACTGTTCCAACTACATACGGGAGGTTATCTAAACAAAACTTATTGAAGATGATGATAAATAGACCTGCGATTATATATAAAATTGTCTTTATAATTCGCCATATTCGCATAGATATCTCCTTCACTTATCTTATTTAATCATAAAAATAATAGGTTGACAAGCAACCTATTATTATATTTATATATTTTTTACATAATCTTTTTAAATAATTCAACAACTTGAGTATGAGTTGCTTCTCTAGGGTTACCTGGATAACAAGCATCATTTAATGCATCAGTTGCGAGACTATCTAAATCAGAAACTTTAATTTCTTCACAAACTGTTGGGATTCCAACATCTTGTGATAATTTCTTAACAGCGTTAATAGCCGCATCTCTATATTCTTCTTGAGTCATATTATCAACATCTTTAACTCCGAATACTCTAGCGATTTCACGATATTTTTCACCAGTAGTTTCTTTGTTGAATTCCATTGATATTGGAAGTAACATAGCGCAAGCTTTTCCGTGTGGAACATCATAATAAGCACTTAATGTGTGTGCCATAGCGTGGTCAATTCCTAAACCAACATTTGAGAATCCCATACCTGCTACATATTGAGCTAAAGCCATATTTTCTAAAGCTTTATCATCACCATTAACTGCGGCTCTTAAATTCTTAGCAATTAATTCAATAGCTTTAATATGGAACATATCTGACATTTCCCAAGCAGCTCTTGTAGTATAACCTTCAATAGCGTGTGTTAAAGCGTCCATACCAGTGAAAGCTTTTAGGCTCTTAGGCATTGAAGCCATCATATCAGGATCTACTACAGCGATAATTGGCATATCATGTACGTCAACACATACAAATTTTCTCTTTCTTTCAACATCAGTTATAACATAGTTAATAGTTACTTCTGCAGCAGTTCCAGCTGTTGTTGGAACAGCTATAATTGGTAAACAAGGCTTTTTAGTTGGCGCAACACCTTCTAAGCTTCTTACATCAGCAAATTCAGGGTTGTTTATGATGATACCAATCGCTTTTGCGGTATCCATTGAAGATCCACCACCAATAGCAACGATCGCATCAGCCTTAGCTTTCTTACAAGCTTTAACACCATCTAACACGTTTTCGATAGTTGGGTTTGGTTTGATATCGCTATATAGATGATATTCAATTTTAGCTTCATCTAATAGTGAAGTTACTTTTGTAGTTACACCAAATTTTACTAAAGATGCATCACTACATACTAAAATACTTTTGAAACCTCTTGATTGAATTTCAGGAACAATGTTTAAAATTGCACCATGTCCATGATAAGAAGTTTCATTTAACATAAATCTTTGTGACATATTGTTTTCTCCTTAGTTTTATTATAACATAGTTGTTTTATAAATCTTCTTGTTCTTTTTTATGAGATAAAAGTTTAAATATATAAAATGAGAATATTAAGAGTGAAATAGTGAGTCCAATAACAATTGATAAAACATATGGAATAAATCGTCCTAAACCTAGATTTGGTTCAGCGAGTATATAAGTTATTACGACAGCGGTCATAAATAATGCAGGAATAGCGGTAAATAATGATGAATATTTATTCTTATTAGTCTTATATTGATATCCAGTAGATACCCATAAACATATCGCCGCTAACAATTGATTCGACCATGCGAACCATCTCCATAAAATATTGAAGTTTTTCGCATCAGCGAAATTCCATATGCTTATTCCAATAACGAATACAAATAATGGAATAGTTAAAATTATACGATTGATTATTTTCTTTTGATCTAATTTAATCTTTTCTCCAACAATTAGTCTACAGCTTCTAAGTGCTGTATCTCCACTAGTTATAGGACATATTACTACACCAACTATAGCTAAAACTGTACCAACTTTACCAAGCACACCTCTAGATATCTCATTAACAGAATTAGAATTTCCGCCAATTAGATTTAAAGCTTCCCATCCTTCTTTAGTATCAACTTTAAAGAAAGCCATAGCCGCAGCGGCCCATATTAATGCGATAACGCCTTCAGCTACCATAGCGCCATAAAAAACTTGTCTACCTTCTTTTTCGCTTTTTATACATTTCGCAATCATTGGAGACTGTGTTGCGTGGAATCCACTTACAGCGCCACACGCAACTGTAGTCATCATAAATGGCCACCAAGGTAGAGAACCATTAGCTTTAGAAAAGTCTTTTACATTTCCAAATAATTCTATCATATGATAATCGCCTGATTTAACCATGATTCCTGTAATTACCGCTACAGCCATAACAATTAAAATTACTCCAAAAAGTGGATATATTTTACCAATTACTTTATCGATTGGAACTATAGTGCTTAAGAAATAATACGCTAAGATAATTATCATCCATATCCACGCTTTAACATTTCCATCAGTCAATGATTCAAGAAGTGTTGATGGTGATACAACAAATACTGCAGTAACTAAAATTAATAGAATAATAGAGAATACTCTCATTATTGATTCAATAACTTTACCTAAGTATTTACCTGATAATTTAACTATAGATTCACCATTATTTCTTGATGAGATCATTCCAGAAAAATAGTCGTGAACAGCGCCACCTAAAATACAACCAAGCACAATCCATAAGAAAACGATTGGTCCAAATAAAGCACCACTTATTGCGCCAAATATTGGCCCTGTTCCTGCGATATTTAATAGTTCAATCAAAAATGCTTTCCATTTTGGAAGTGGAGTTATATCAACTCCATCAGGATTTGATATAGCAGGTGTTAATCTATCATCAATTGCGAAGACTTTTTCGCTTACTCTACTATAAATTAAATATCCAACAATAAGCAAAACTAAAGATATAAAGAATGTAATCATTTTTTCACCCAATAACAATATGATATTTAAATATCATATACATAATATATTATAATCTTTTTTAATTAATTTTCTATGAAAGTGCGTCGTTAGCGAGTTTAGTGTTTAAATCATTTAATTCTTTTAATTCATAGAACTTACCTTTTTTAGCCATAAGCTCTTCATAAGTACCAGTTTCTACACATCTACCATTATCCATCACTACTATCTTATCCGCATTTCTTATTGTAGATAGTCTATGAGCGACTATGAATGTGGTTCTTCCTGATACAGATGCGCTTATCGCTTTTTGAACATAGTATTCTGAAATATTATCTAAGGCACTAGTCGCTTCATCTAATATTAGTATTTTTGGATTTCTTATTAGCGCTCTAGCGATAGTGATTCTTTGTTTTTGTCCACCAGATAATTTATCACCATGTTCACCAACTTGAGTATTTAATCCATCTGGTAAATCTTTTATGAATTCACTAATATTAGCCATTTCAACTACTTTATTTAATTCTTCTTCTGTGTATCTTTCTAGTCCATAAGTTATATTATCTCTAATAGTGCCAGTAAATAGGATACTATTTTGTGGAACTACTGATATATTGTGTCTATAACTTTGTAGATCATATTCTTTAATTGAAATACCATCTATTAATAAATCACCAGATGTAGGTAAGAGTAAACCAATAATCAAATTCATAATTGTTGTTTTTCCTGAACCTGATGAGCCTACAAACGCAACGCATTCTCCTTTTTTAACATCTAAACTAAAATCTGATACTACGTTAACTTTTCCATTTGGATATTGATATGTTACATTTTTAAATTCAACATCACCATTAATGTTAATTGGTTTAGGATTATCGATACTTCTTTCAACTTCGGTAACATTCATTATTTCTGATACAGAAGATAATGCATCAGTTCCTTTAGTGATTTGTGGAAGAATTCCAATTAATCCAGTAATACCATTGCTGATGGTTGTGAACATTGATTGATATAATACAATATCACCAACAGAAATAATCCCTCGTATTGCTAAGAATATACAGAATACTAAACATCCGATATTTAAAACATTTGATACAACGAATGATAATGAACCAAAATATGCATGAACATTATCAACACCCATTCCAGAACGAGTAACATTCGCAATCGTTTTATTAAGAGATGCTATTTCAACATCTTGTAAACCATGAGATTTAGTAACTGGAGTCATCTCAATCATAGTAGATAGTTTAGCGCTCATATCTTCTGTTTTTACTCTAAAATCCTTATTTGTATCTTTTATTTTCTTTCTAAATAAGAAAGTTAATAAAACATTTATTGGAATTATTATTAAAAAGAATAAAGCTACAAATCCATTTCTATAAATTGAAATCGCTGATGATATTATTACACCAATTAGATTTGGAATAAAACTGAACACTAAAGCTTGTAATAATCCATCAATAGATTCAATATCTCTTAAGAATTTAGATTGAATCTTTCCTGACTGCATGTCTTTATGATAAGTAATTGATAAGTGTTGAAGTTTTCTAATAAGAACGCTTTTAAGTCCAGCACTTGTTTTTCTTAACATTTTACTTACTATACGCCATCTTAATACTGTAAATGGAATATTTAAAACTGTTGTGATTAATAAAACTGATAAGTTAACTATTAGAAGGATTAATGAGGTTTGTGTTAATTCTCCTGCCTTTATCGCTTCCCCCGTAATATCTATTATATTTGCGGTTGCGATAGGCAAAACCCACACTGGAAGATTCTGAAAAAAATAAACGATTGTAGATGAAAATAAACTTCCAAAGTTTACTTTTATCAATCGTTTAAGAATTCCATTCTTTTTATTTGGCTTATTTTCATTATCGTTAAAAAGATGTTCGTAATTAGGAATCATCTCATCATAACTTCTATTTTCTTTGTCTATTGACTCTTTTTTCTTATTAATATCTTTTTCCATATCAGTCACTTCATTTAGTCACATAATATATTATATATTATTTATTTAAATTTTTTATATTTAGTTTTGACAAAATAAAAGATGGCTAAGCCATCATGATATTATTATGAATCAAAGAAATGTTTACCACTTTCAGTAACAAGTCTATCTGTTTTTGGATATTCAAAAATTAATTCATTATCCTTATTAGCTTCTAGATAATTTACATATTCATTAGCGTAATATTTAGCCATATCAAGATTGTGCATAAGATAATTTCCACAGTTTACTTTTGTAGCGCCAGGTACTTCTATAGCCTCTTTAGCGTATTTAAAAGCGCTAAAAATTAAATCATATAATTCTTTTGAAGATCTATTTCCTTTAAGAATTAAATAGAAACCAGTAAGACAACCCATAGGTCCCCAGTATACAATATCATCTTTAAGTGGTGAATCGTTTCTTAAATATGTCGCAATGATATGTTCAAGCGAATGCATCGCAGCAACATCTATTACTGGCTCAATATTTGGTCTTTTTAATCTTATATCATAAGTTGTTACGCTATATTCACCTAGGTAATCAACTCTACTTGTAAATATACCAGGTATTATGCGAGTATGATCAACTGAAAAACTTTGAATTAATTTCATATTATTTTTATCCTTTAACAATAATATATCTACAAATAAAAAAAGAAAGAGCCTAGCGATGTCCTACTCTTGCACAAACGTACTACAATCGGCGCTGAGGTGCTTGACTTCCGTGTTCGGAATGGGAACGGG
>CALCVH010000171.1 GCA_937907585.1 uncultured Bacillota bacterium
AGTTATGGGTTTTATAACCATGTACTTTTAATTTAAGTTTTCTTATTTTTTTATTTAGTTATCTTATAAAAAGCTAATTTAAAATAGAAACCTGTTGATTTATATAAAAATACTTTTATATTTATTAAAAAAATAAATCATAAAAATAAAAAAATAAATATATAATGTAATTGGAAAAATACTAAAGATATAAGGCAGGATTAATATGTTCGATAGGTTTCAGTTCGATAAGAAGAATGAAAACGAAAGGGAAAGACAACTTGAGTCTCTTCAAAAACGTCTTTACGAAGCTATTGCGGCACACAACAATATAAGAGAAGCCCAAATATCTCATTTACCAACAGAAGAAGAGATTAAAGAATTCGAAAAAATAAATATACCTAAAGTCGGTAGAAACGCTATTGAAGTTGAAGAAGAGTTAATGAACTATGTTTTTAATAAACAGATTCTAGCTCAACATCCTAGATTTTTCTCATTTGTTTCTTCCGCAGTATCGCCTTATTCTATCGCAGGATCTATTCTTACAGATATCTTCAATGCGAACGCAGGAAGTTTCAATATGAGTCCATGTGGTGGAATCATCGAAGAAAAAATCTGTGCTTGGATGGGATCTCTAGCCGGATATAAAGCTGACACGTGCTCTGGTATTTTCTTATCTGGCGGATCTATTTCAACTATGTCCGCTATAATCGCTGCGCGCACCAACAAGTTAAATGAATTTGATTTTCCAAAGGGTGTTGCGTATCTATCTGAACAAGCTCATAGCTCTGTAAGAAAAGCTTTAAGAATGTTAGGCTTTAGAAATGATCAAGTAATAATAATAGATACTGATGATGATTATAAAATGGATGTAAAATCATTAGAAGAAGCTATTATTAAAGATAAAGAGGAAGGAAGAATACCATTTTTAGTTGTGGGAACTTTAGGCACAACTAATACAGGTAGTATAGATCCTTTATCTGAAATAGGAGATATCGCTAAAAAATATAATTTGTGGTTCCACGTCGATGGAGCGTATGGCGCATCTTCGCTTATATCTAAAAAACATCGTAACTCATCTAGCGGTATAGAAAAATCTGATTCACTTACTTGGGATTCACATAAGTGGCTCATGCAGACATATTCATGTTCAACACTTTTAGTTAAGAATAAACAAACGCTACTTGATGCATTTGTTGAACATCCTGAATATTTAGAAGATGTTTCATCTACGGATCATATAGATGGATGGGATAAGGGTCCAGAAATGAGTAGACCAAATAGAGCGATTAAGTTATGGTTTACTCTTCAAGCTACAGGAACTAATCTTCTTGAAGAGATGATTGATTATACTTTTAATAATGCGATAATTGTAGAAAACGAACTTAATAAAAGAAAGAACTGGGAAATTATTTCTAAGCCAAGCTGTGGTACAATTAACTTCCGCTACGCTAAAGAAGGTATGTCTCCTGAAGAATTAAACGAACTTAACCTAGATATAACAAAAGAGATAAATGAAAGCGGATTCGCTTATATTGTTACTACAACATTAAAGGGTAAAAAGGCTATTCGTATGTGCATGATTAATGTTAACTCTACTGAAGAAGACATCATAAGCACTATCGATCTATTAGATAAAATCGCTATTAGATTAACAAGCAAAATATAAATGATATAACTAAATATCAATTAATATATTAAATAGAATTAGTAATACAAGCCCACTTAGTTAAATGGTATAACAGATCCATGGTAAGGATCAGTTGGTGGTTCAATTCCGCCAGTGGGCACAGTATAGGGGAATATTATGCATATTAAACAGATAGAAAGATTAGTTAAGAAAATCGAAAGAATAACAAGCGTTTATCAAAGCCTTCTAATTGATGATGAGATTAGAATTAATGATGTATATCTTAATGGTAAAAGAATAAAAGAAAATGAAAAATGGGGATCAGAAGGCGAATACGGAGTATTTAAATTTAGTGTTTCTAGACTTGATACAAATAAAAAATATTATCTATTCTCTTTAACTGGCGCAACTGAACAATTAATAAAAGTTAATTCTAAAGAAGTTGGTTTAATTGATTATGTTAAAGACGCAGAAGATTCAGCTTCAAGAATACATAAATATGTACTATTAGATAATATAAAACAAGGTGACGTTATCGAGATTGAAGCGTATTATTCTCATACATTCCCAGGCACATTCCCATACAATAAAGATAAAACATATGGTTTAAATAATGTTAACTACAATAGAGTTTTTGAATATATTTCTTTAGTTACTATGGATGAGGACTTAAAAGAACTTGTCTATTCTTTAAGTTATCTAAATGATTTATATAGCGTATCAACAACCAACAAACAAAAACAATTTTATACTGAAATATATATTGAATTATTTAAAACACTACCATTAAAAGAAGAAAGACTAGATAAGGAATCTATAGATAAAGCGTTATCAATATTAGATAGAGCTAAAAACCCTAAAAAAGAAGATATTCTTCCTTATGTTGGAGTAATAGGCCATAGTCATTTAGATACCGCATGGCTTTGGACTGTTAATGAAACGAGACATAAATTACATAGAACTATCTCTAATGCGGTAACATTATGTAAAAGACATAAAGATTATAAATTTTTCTTTTCAACTGTCTTATATTTAAAATGGTTAAAAGAAGATGACATTAATCTATATAACGATGTTGTTGAACTTATTAAGAATGGTCAAATAGAAGCTAATGGCGCAAGCTTTATTGAATTTGATTCAAATTTGATAGGTAACGAATCTATCTGTAGACAGTTTTTAAGAGGTAAAACATTTGTGAAAAATGAAACGGGATATGAACCAGATGTTTTCTGGCTTCCTGATACTTTTGGTTACGCCGCAAGCCTGCCTCAGATACTAAAAGAAACAAATATCAAATACTTTCTAACAACTAAATTAAGTTGGAACGATACTAATACATTCCCTTATGATACATTTAATTGGATTGGTATAGATGGTTCAACCGTCCCTGTTCATTTTACATCTATTCATACTTGGTTAGATCCAATTGTGATTAATAATAGATTAAATAATGTTATTGATAAAACTACCACTACAGATGTCTTAATCACCTATGGATTTGGTGATGGCGGTGGAGGACCATCTGAAGAGATGGTTAAGAAAGCTATTGATACTATTAAGAACTATAAAGATGCGATAGTTGAACATGTAACGGTATCACATTTTATGGATAAACTAAATAAAGATAAGCTACCTTCATATTTTGGAGAATTATATCTAGAACTACATAGAGGTACATATACTTCAATTCACGACATTAAAAAATATCATAAAATGTTAGAAGTTGCTTTGCATAACTATGAATTAATTGGTGTTCTTTCTAATACATATAATAAAGAAAGGGTAGAAGAATATTATGATATATTAATGCTTAATGAATTCCATGATATTTTACCTGGAACATGTATTAAGGAACAAAACGATATCACAGTTAAACAACTAAAAGACACTATTAATAATATTTATAAAGAAATTGTTTCTAGTAGAGGTAAATATTTTAACCCTCTATTTAATAGTAGGACAGCTTATCTTGAATCTAGAACAGGTCAAGAATATACTAATTTAGATGGAGAAACAAAACATATTTCCTTATATAAATTTAATGGCAACGGATACGGAAAAATCATTAAATCAAGCGGTAATTTAAAAGCGACAGATACTGAATTTGAAACAAAGTATTATAAAGGAAAAATCTCTAATGGTCTAATAACGTCTTTATTGTTTGATGGAATAGAACTTGTTGAAGGATTATTTGGATATTATAAAGTCGCTCAAAACTACCCATTAACTTATGATAACTGGGATATAGATAAAGATTATATATTTAAAGAACAAGACACTACTTTCGTTAAACAAGAATTAGTTTCGGTTGGTGAAAGTATGATTGTTTATAGAGTGACTTATAAATTCTATAATTCATTTATCTATACAGATATAATACTATATTCTGATTCACCACTAATTGAATATAAAACTAAACTTGATATTAAAGATGATAGCCTATTACTAAGAACATACTTTGATACATCTGTATTTAATAAAACATATTCATCAGAAATACAATTTGGATATTTAGATAGGAATGCATATAATTCAGGATATGTTGATGAAGCTAAGTTTGAAACTTGTTCTCATAAGTGGATCGATCTATCAGATGGATCATATGGGTTGTCATTACTTAAAAAAGATTTATATGGAACATCATGTTTAGGAAAAAGAATAGGATTAACTCTTCATAAAGGTGGAACTCATCCTGATAAAACTAGCGATAAAGGAATTCATTATCTTAATTTCGCTTTATATCCACATAAAAATGGTTTATCTATGGATATAGTAAATAAAGCTTATGAATTTAATTATGAACCTATACGTACATTCAATAATGATATTATTCCATTATTTAATATCATTAAGAACGATTCAATCGTTATTGAAACAGTAAAACAGGCAGAAAATAGAGGAATAGTATTAAGACTATATGAAGCGCTTGGAAGAAGATCTAATATCGAAATTGAATTTAATAAAGCGTTTGAATTCCATGAAACAAATATTCTAGAAATAGAAAAAGGAAAAATATCAGATGGTAAATCACTAAAGTTAGAGTTTAAACCATTTGAGATTAAAACAATATTGATTATAGAAAAAGAGGCTTAAGAAACTCGGCTAATTTCTTAGCCTTTTTTCTTAACTTTAAAATATAAGTTTTAACTTCTTTTTTAAATTTTTTTATCTATTTATTTTAATATATGGTAATATATTAATTGATTTTATGCATTGCTTTTTAATTACACAATAAAATAGAGATTAATATGACTAAAAAGATACTTTTTGTTCCTCTAGATGAAAGACCTTGTAATTACTCTTTTCCAGAGAAACTCATAAAATGTAGTAAAGATTATGAACTTCTTGAGCCATCAAGAAGCATTTTGGGCTCTAAAAAGGAACCAACTAATTATTGTAAATTAGAAAAATTTATATTGGATAATTGTAAGAAAGCTGATGTTGCGGTTATATCGATTGACCAATTGTTGTATGGTGGTATTGTACCATCAAGAGTCCATAATTTAGATATAGATACTTTATCTAATAGACTATCTATATTAAAAAGAATAAAAGAGATTAACCCTAACATCATTCTATATTGTTTTTTATTGATTATGAGATGTCCAAACTATTCTAGTAGTGATGAAGAACCTGATTACTATGAGAAGTATGGTGAAATAATCAATAAAATAGGAACTAAGATACATAAAAAAGAAGACTATAGTTCATGTTTGAATGATGAAATAAAACCTTATCTTGATGATTATATTAATAGAAGAAAAAAGAATCTTGAGATGATAAAAAGAACATTATCATTATCAAAAGATATAATTGATTTTCTAATTATTCCACAGGATGATTCACAACCATATGGTTTTACTATGATGGATAGAATAGAGGTTCTTGATGCTATAAAAGAACTCAAATTAGATAATATTGAATTATATCCTGGCGCAGATGAAATAGGTTTAACATTATTATCTAGAGCGATTAATAAAATTAATTCTAATAAAAAATTAATCTATTTAGATTTTATGTATGAATCATCTAAAGATATCATTCCTGCATACGAGAATAAACCCCTATTAGATACAATTAAACACCATATTAACGCATCAGGAAATCTTATTACAGATGATTATAATAAGGCAGATATTGTTTTGTTTTTAAATTATGATAAGGATAAGGAATTAGAATCTGTTAACCCTGTTAATATAATAGATAAAGATGCGTATATAAAACAAATTAGTAGAATGATTATCGCTAAAAAAAATTCTAAAATAGTTGGGCTTGTGGATAAATTCTATGTCAATGGCGGAAACATTGAATATATGAAATTATTAAATGAACTATTTGGAATTAACAATATAGATTGTTATAGCGGGTGGAACACATCATCTAATTCATTAGGTACTGTTATAGCGTTTTCAACTGTAATTTCTTATAGTGGAAGAAGCGATAATAGCTCAATATTTGTTGTTGAGAGATTATATGATGATCTGATTTATCAAGCGAAGATGAGAAAATATATTGTTGAGAACATGTTGCCTAAACTAGGGCTTAACTATTTTGATAGCGGTGATACTCAAGGTGAAGTTTCTATAATTGTTAGAGATGAACTAAATAAATATATGAAAGAGAATTTCTTCAATATTTACAGTGAATACAAATTAAATGAAGTTAGAATGCCTTGGAAAAGAATGTTTGAAATAGATGTTGAGGTATCTAAATGAAAAAATTATTAACATTTATTTCTTTAATAATATTATGTTTTCTAGTTGGATGTGATTTAACTTTTGAAACATATTCAAACAAAACCAATCAAAACACAACACAAAATAGCGCTACAAGCACGGATTTAATAGAATCAACAAGTGAGATAACTATGACAGATGATAAATATACTACAAAAGAAAAAATAACATATGTAGGTTCTCCTATGGCCGTTGGTATTTGGCATAGGCCTAATGTAATGGGAGATGAAACTAATCTAGATGGAATTAAGAAGACATTAGATATTTTTTCTAGATGTGGAATTAATATTGTATACCTTGAAACCATATATCATGGTATGGCTATATACAAATCTAATTTTTTACCATACTATAATGGATTTAGTTCATTTGATTATGGTGAATATAAAGATTATTTATCTGCGTTTGTCGCTCTCGCTAGTGAAAGAAATATAGAAGTTCATGCGTGGGTAGAGGATTTCTATATTGGAATTGAAAGAGGAAGATTAGCTGAAAATCATCCTGATTGGCTTCTTTTAAATAAAGATTTAGATTATAAACAATCTGAAGGAAATGGATATATATTCTTAGATCCAGCGAATAAAGAAGTAACAGATTTTTTGATAAATGTATATCATGAACTATTATCTAAATACTCTGATATTAAAGGATTAAATCTAGATTATATAAGATATCCGGTTTCATCAAAATCTGATGATACAGGATATACTGATGTAGCGATGAGTGAATTCTTAAATTCAGTAGGAAGAGAAGTTAAAGAAGGTTCAACCCTTTTAGAAACATTCAAAAAAGCCATATCATCTAATTATTCTCAGTGGACTATATATAGAGCTCAAAAGGTAACTGACTTTGTTAAAAATGTTAAAGAGATGGTAGATAAAGAATTTGATGATGTAGTTATTTCTACCGCGATATTCCCTAATATGAACGAAGCTTATGAAACTAAAAAACAAGATTTTAGTTTATGGATGAAGAAACATTATATAGATGTTGTAACACCGATGGCTTATTATGATAATACTCAAACACTAATACATTACCTTAAAGAGATGGTTAATGGGGTTGATGATGTTTATTGTTATACAGGTGTATCTTGTATATACCATAATTTAAGTTCTTCATTAGTTAATGAACAGATAGATGCATGTTTAGATATTTCAGATGGATTTGTAATATTTGGAAGTCAAAAACTGCTTAATAATAATACATATATTACACTTCTAGAAAATAGATTTAAAAATGTAGATTATTATTTACCACATTTAGTAAGGTGATTATATGAAAAAGACATTGATGATTATTATTTTAGTTTTAATTATTGGTTTTTCTTTTCTGTTAGGGGGATTACTAAGCGTTAAAGCTGAAGGTGAATTTAATAAAGATTATTCATCTTATGATATAAGTGTTACTATAGGAAATACTAAAATAGATGGATTATATTCAAACCCAGAAACATATTTTGAAGATTCTGCGAGTGGATTCTTAGTATCACAAGAGATTAAATTTAAAGATGTTAATAGTAGCGATAAAATAATCTATACTCCTGAATTCAACCTAACTACCACAAATAGAACGGGTGATGTAATAGAATATGGTTGTATAGAAGAAAATGGCCATTATTTTATTGATACTATAAATGAAGAAAAAGATGGTTCTACCTATATTCCTGTTGGTGGATTTGTAATATCTTTACCTATATCTTATGAAAATAGATTTAGTGTTGGTGATGAGGTTACATTAAATACTAAACTAACAATACCAAAAAAGGCAGTTGAATCATCAAGTGGTAAAAGAATTGTAGTAGATAATACTAATACCACAAGAAGTGCACCAATGGTTGTTTATTATGATTATCAGTTTGGTGAAAAGACTGGAACTAATATTTATGGCACAGAAATGACCTGTACATATGATTTTGAATTAAATACTTTCAAAGTAGTGTCATTTAGAGGATTTGGAACAGGTGATGATTCTGGATCAGTTATACCAGATAATAGTTTCGTATTAAGTGCATATGGAGAAGGCTATAGAGGACTTCTAGTAAGAGGAGAACTATTTAATACTGGTGATGAAGTTAAAATGGTTGGCTTTGATTTCATCAGATTTGGTGGAAAGGTAACTGGAACATATAATTTTATTAATCCTACTCCAGAAATGAATCCTAAAGGAATGGAAACAGAAACTTCACCATTCCCAGCTTATCGTGGAGAAAACCAAACTATTATCTATAAAGATGGCTGGTCATATAATGGCGCATCTGGCACTGGAACAAATGTTTATGGATATGAAGCTGCGGTAGATAGCGAAGGAACAGTAGTAGAATTAAATGTAAATGTATCTAAGATTCCTGAAAATGGATATGTTATAAGCGGACACGGAAAAGGAAGAGATTTTGTTAGATCTAATATTGTATTAGGCGCAACAATTGAATTAAATGAAGAAAATAAAACATATACTATTTCAACTACATTAAATAGTTATTATGAAAATTTAGTCACTTCCAGCAACCAGGCAATTAATAACGCTCAAACAAAAAAGAGACAACTATATAATCTAAATTATGAATTGATTGATTCATATATTGAAGAAATAAATGAAAAACTATCTTCTTTAAAAACTGTTAAAGAAGAAATAGAAGCGGGTCTTGATAGTGATAACTGGAGTGAAAAAGAAAAATTAAGTCATTTGATGGTTTATAACACATATCAAATTGAAATAGAAAGAATCGATCATAAGTTGATTTCAGCTAGTGTTGAATCTAAGCCTGTCGCATCAAAGAGCGTATGGCATAGACCAACAGAAATGACTTATGAAGAGATTGATAATAACCTTAAATTATATAAAGAAGTTGGTATAAATCTGATTTTTGTAGAAACTTTATATAATGGTTATTCTACCTTCAAAAGCGATTATGAATCATATTTCCCATATAATCCTAAATTCGCATCTACTTATACTGATGGAGAAAAAACTTATAATGATTATCTAAGCTGTTTTGTAGCGGTTGCGAAGAAATATAATATTGAAGTTCATGCATGGGTTGAAAATTTCTATGTTGGAACATTAAATACCGTGCCTATTGTTAAGGATCATCCTGAATGGATTCTATATAATGATGATTCAAGTATTTACCAAAGAAATGAAGGTGGACTATATATCTTTATTGATCCAGCCAATGAAGAAGTTCAAAATCTACTAATTAATTATTATTTAGATTTATTTAATAAAGTTCCTGATTGTGTAGGATTAAACTTAGACTATATTAGATATCCGGTATCTGACGATTCAGAAGATACAGGATACACTATTAAAGCTATGGAAGGTTTCTATAAACAGAAAGGATTATCCTTTACAGAAGCTCAATCAAGCGATAGAAACAAAATGGCTAAAAAATTCTCTCAATTATTTAATACAGATTATTTAATTGGTGGAGAAGCAGAAAGAAAAGCTAATTACGATGCATGGGTAAAATATAGAACATCAATTATCACATCTTATGTGAAGAGAATTAAAGAAGAAATCAAGGATGTAAAAAATATTAAGTTATCAACGGCCGTATTCGCATCTATCACAGATTCGTTGGATTATAAAAAACAAGATTGGAAAACCTGGTTCGCAAATGGCTGGATAGATATCGCAACACCAATGGCTTATTATACTGATTCTACTGATGTATTAAAGAATGTATCATTTATGATTCAATCAGCTGGTGGAAACAGTTTCTATTATGCAGGTCTTGCATCTAGCTATAGCGGTCTTCCAGCGTTCAGAAACGCTGAACAAATCGATGCGGCTTATAGAGGCGGATCAAACGGATATGTAATATTCTGTTCAACTCAAATCATCGGTCATGAAGATGTTATAGAAGTATTAAAACTAGGAGTTAATTCAAGCGAATCAGTTCTACCACATGCGGATATAAAAGATATATTAGAAGCGACATTTAGTGACATCGTCTCTAGAAGCGATAATATATACATTCCAAATGGTGGAATTACTAATGACAATCTCAATGAATTAAAATCTATATTTGATTCAATTCTTGAAATGAATGACGATACATCTTTAGATCTATACAATATTCAAAAGAGAATTATTGCCTTATATGATTCGGAGATTCAATCTATAGCGAAAGGATATTCTAGACAAAGAATAATAGAAACTTTAAAAGAATTATCTAATATTCTTGATACTCAAATATCTAGAAAGATGATTGACAACAAAGAATGGGATCCATCTATAGAAGAAGTTAGACCTGAATTCGAAAAAGAAGAACCTATTGATGATGATAATAATGATAATAAAACAACCGAAAATAACACTAGTCAAAATGAACCAGAAGTTGTGAACAAGAAAGGTTGTAAATCAGATTTATCATCTAGTGGATTATATTTAATTTTTATATTTATTGTTCTATCAATTCTTGTATTAAGAATTAATAAAATAGAAAAGAAGTACAAAAAATAAATAAAGGAGAAAAACATTTTATGAAAAAGACTTTTAATCTTTTTACATTACTTGTTGTATTTGGATTAGCCTTATCAGTAGTGGCTTGTAGGAATAAGGCTGAAGAATCAAAAACTACAGAAAAACCTACAACTGCTGAAACTGATAAACCTACTGATGCGCCAACAGATAAGCCTACAGATAAACCTACTGACGCGCCAACAGACAAACCTACAACAGAAGCTCAAGCTCCAGTAATTACAGTAAACCCTAAAACAGTTGAAATAAATGCTGGTGAAGAAGTTGAGTTACTATTTGGTGTTTCTGCGACTGATGAAGTTGATGGCACTGTAACTGTAATAGTTTCAGATGATGATGATTTTGATAATGAAACTCCTGGAACTTATACAATAACATATAGAGCTGTAAACTCAAGCGGTGTAGAAGCTACAGCTACAAGAACTATTGTAGTAGGAGAGGCATTAGCACAATACGTATTAGAAGTTAGAAAAAATTATTTAGGCGAAACTAAATGGACTGGATGCACTATCGCATTTAAAAACGAATTATTCGTTGAAGTAGATGAAGATTCAGAATTCTCTGCTAGAAGCGGTATCTTCCATAACATTAGCAGTGAACCTGTAACTGTTTCAGTTGAAGGATCATATGGTGTTTCTGCTGTATTAACTACTAATGGTGTAGTAGTTGAAGGTAGAGACGGCGCTAACTCTAAACTAGTTAACGCAGAGAACCCTACAAGAGCTGCTTCTACAGTATCTAAGTTTGATGAAGAAACAACTGTATCAAGTGCTTTCGCTAAGAATATGGTTATCCCAGCTGGTGGATATGCAGTTGTTATTCAATCTAACTACGCTGGAACAACAGCTGATACTGATGGAAGAAGCTTCATGAACTATAACGTAATCTATCAAGTTGGAAACGTTGTTAGATTATATGTAGATGATGAGAACAAGACATTACTCACTCCATACGTTAACCAAGGCCCAACAGTATCTGGTAACACTACTGTATATGTAACACAAGGCAGCAGCGATGATGTTAACGCACTTGTAGCTGCAGGATTAACTGTTAAAGATGATAACAATACATTTGAAGAAGCTGATGATGTAACAATTGAGACAGTAACAGTTAAATCAAATGGCGGATTCGACTTCATGACAGTTGCAGAATATACATTTACATTAACTGTAACTGATGGCGAAGTTGAAACTGAATTCACAAGAGTTGTAAGCGTTGTTGCTGTAGAAGATGTTGTAACTATTAAAGTTGGAGAAAACACTCATGATGTATTGTCTACTCAAGTAGCAATCGACCAAGATTTAACATCTGCTGGAAATTATGCATATATAGTTTATACTCCTGCGTTCACTCAAGCAGAACTCGGATTTACAAATGGATATGGTGAAGCATTCGTTCTTGATGAATATGGTTACATTGTAACTATCTATGATGGTGCAAACGGAAGAAAGTTCACTACAGAAAAACATACAATTCCTGATACTGATACATGTACACCTGGAACATATTTAACTGATGCATTCGCAGAAGCTAAAGCTGGTGGATATTACTTACTAGTTGCTCCAAACTCAACTCCTAATAATGCTGCTGGTGGTTCTAGAAAATTCTTACTTGATAATAGAACTTGGGGTGCTAAAGTTGAAATCACTGGTGTAACATTCGCTCAAAGAGTATTTAAATTTACAGTTGGTGAAAAATCATTTGAAGCTGCTGAAGAATTGGTGTTAGTAAATGAATTAACTGATAAAGCTGCTTCTTACAAGATGGTAATCTATACAAAAGACTTTACTGAAGAAACAATCACATGCAATGGCTATGGTGCCGCTCTTGTATTAGATAAGTATGGTAAAGTTGTAAGAATCTATGATGGTGCTAATGGTAAATTATTCGACGCAGAGAATCCAAGTGGAAAAACAGGTGCTGGATTCGGCGGTGCCGATTATGCAACATATGCATATACTCAATTACAAGCAGGTGAAACTTTAATCATCTTCCCTAACGATGGTACAAATGGCGCTGATTCAGCTAGAACATTCGCTCTTGGCTTAAGAATGGATGGTTCAATTGGTAAATACGCAACATTAACTTCATTTGTATTTGCAGAAGATTTATTAGAATTTACAGTAAATGGAAAAACTTTCAAAGCTTCAACTGGCGAACATTTGTTCAATGTTGTAACTGATAAAGCTGCATCATTTAAGATGTTAGTTTATACAAAAGCATCTGGATTAGAAGCTATTACTTGTAATGGTTATGGCGTAGCTGTTGTTTTAGATAAATATGGCAAACTTGATAGAGTCTATGATGGCGCTAATGGCAAATTATTCGACGCAGAAAATCCTGAAGGTAAAACTGGTGCTGGATTCGGTGGTGCTGATTATGCAACGTATGCATACACTCAACTTGCTGAAGGCGAAACATTAGTAATATTCCCTAATGATGGTGTTAATGGCGCTGATTCAGCTAGAACATTCGGCTTAGGATTAAGAATGGATGGATCTATTGGTAAAGAAGTAACTTTAACAGGATTTGAATTCGAATTCGAAAAAGTATCATTCTCTATCAATGAAAAAACATTTAATGCAAAAGTTGAATTAGTATTAGAAAACGAAGTAACTAATAGTGCTGCTTCTTACAAGATGTTAATCTATACAAAAGAATGCACTGCTGAAGCTATTACATGTAACGGCTATGGTGTTGCAATCGTTCTTGACCAATATGGCAAACTTGATAGAGTCTATGATGGCGCAAATGGTAAATTATTTGACGCAGAAAACCCAAGCGGAAAAACTGGTGCTGGATTTGGCGGTGCTGATTATGCTACATATGCATATACTCAACTTCAAGCTGGCGAAACTCTAATTATCTTCCCTAACGATGGTACAAATGGCGCTGATTCAGCTAGAACATTCGCTCTTGGCTTAAGAATGGATGGATCAATTGGTAAAGTTGCGACATTAACAGGTCATACATTTGAAGAAGAAAAAGCAGCTGCTTTAAAGATTGGTACTAATGAATTCACAAAAGAAGAAATAACATATACAATCAACGATGCAACTGCAACAAATACATCTCATGATTTTTTAATCTTCACTTCAGCATTTACTGGTACATTCAGCTTAAATGGTTATGGTGAAGCATTCGTTATTAAAGATGGTGCAATCGTAAGAATTTATGATGGCGTTAGTGGAAAATATTATGATGCAGATAATACTGCTGGTGTAACAGATGCAACAAAGTGCACCGCAAACGATTACGCTAAGTTTGCTATAGCATCACTTCAAAGTGGTGAGTGGGTATTAATTGCTCCACATGATGGTGGTTCAAACGTAGCAAGAGAATTCTTATATTCTAATAGAACTATAGGCGCTACAGTAGAATTTAATTTAGCTCAAATTGAAACTTCAACTGAAGCAGAAAACGCATTTAGCTTAAATGCTAAAACTTTCTATGGTGCAAAAGTATTAGTTAACTCATCTGCAGCTCCTGCTAACTATGACTTTGCTGTATATTCATATGGATATGCTGGTAGAGTAGTTAAGAACGGTTGGTGTGAAGCATTCGTTATCGATATGACAACTGGAAAAGTTGTAAGAATCTATGATGGTGTTAACAACAAATACTATGACGAAGAGAATACTGCTGGTGTTGCTGGAACAGATTATTACACAGTAGCAACTACTTCATTCGATGCATTCGAAAGTCTAAAACCAAACGAATTATTAGTAATTGGATTAAATGGTGGAAAGAATTCTAACGCTGCTAGAGCATTCTTAGTATCTAATAGAACATTTGGTGCTCAAGCATCCGTACTTGGAATTGAATTACCTACACCTGCTTCTACTGAAACTAAAGTTAATGCATTAGTTGTTGATGGAGATAAATACTATTTATCATCTCCTATCCTTGAAAACGAAAATGCTGTCGCAGCTGGTCCATTCGTTATTTATAGATATGGATACGAAGGATCATTAGTAACTAATGGCTATGGTGTAGCATTCGTAATTAAAGATGGTAAGATTGTAAGAATTTATGACGGCGCTAGCGCTAAATATTATGACGCTGATAACGCATCTGGCGTTCAAAATGGTACTTGTACTTCAGCTGGTTATTTAACTGAAGCATTCGCATCTTTATCAGAAGGTGAATATGTACTTGCTGCTCTAAATACTGGTGGCGCAAACATCACAAGAGCGTTCTTCTATGATCATAGATCTGTTGGTAAGGATGTAACAGTTCCTACTTCTGAAGATTTCTAAACATTTAATTTTAGTTAATACATAATTTAGAAATTATAAAATGAAAGGATATCTCTCACCGATTTTTTCGGTGAGAGATATGGTGAAATTATGAAGAATATATTAATAAGCATAGTTACTTTTTTAATGGTCGCATCAGGATTAACCATTTATAAAAGTATGACTACAATTAAAGAATCACTAGATACACCAACATATACTTATACTGATGATTTTGGATTCCTATATAAAGAAGGTAAAACTACAGTAAATGGGAATAAACAAGCCATTTACTATGGAGAATATAAATCTAATGGTGAATCTAAATATGAATGGGTGATTCATAGCGTTAGAAGTGGTTCAAAAACAACCAGAACTAATGTCTTAAATATTGCGAAAGATTATGAAAGCACTACAGGTAATAAAGTAATATTTGCTTGTAATGGAGATTACTTTGATTTAAATAGTGGCTCAAATATAGAATCATATGTTAACAACGGCATAGTTATTTCTAAAGGATCTTTCGCTACTAAACATTGTATTGGATTTGATAATAATGGATTAGTCTCTATAGGAAGACTAACAGAAGTTGAAAAACGTCTAATGTTAACAATTGATGATAGTGTATATCTTTATAATATAGATAAGTATAATGAAGAACCAGGAGAAAATGAAATTGCTGTATATAATCAATCTGGTTCATATGAATTAAATGATTGTGGAAGATATGTAATTACAACATCTTCATCAAACTTAAATCAATTCCCTGTATGGGGAACATCAAAAAGAATGTCGACTGGCGAAAAGGTAAGCAGCGACAAATTAACTATTAAAAGTGGACAATACGCAATCGTTTTAAAAAGCGGTGAATTAAATGATTTCTTCTTTAATTCTATCGTATATGGTGTAGAAGCGAACTTAGTTGAAATACCTTCAGGTAGTTTTAAAAACTGTACATGGGTATTAGGCGGATATGATATTTTAGTAGATAATTATGTAGTAAATACTAAATGTCACACAGATAATGCAGGTGATGCATTAGCTCCTAGAACATTTATTGGTTTTAAAGAAGATGGTACTTGCTTCGTAAGTGTTGTAGATGGAAGAATGCCTTCATATAGCGCAGGTATTACAGTGAAAGAGGAAGCTGAACTAGCGTATGAATTAGGCGCTAAATATTCATTAGAATTAGATGGTGGAGGATCATCAACAGTAGTACTTAGATTAAATGATGAACTAACATTAAGAAATAAACCATCTGATGGTTCGATGAGAACAGTATCAAACGCTATTATGCTTGTTGAAAAAGATATCGTAGATGATGAACCTCAAAATCCACCAGTTGATAACACTACTACTATAATAGAAGAACCATCATCATCAACAGGTACTGATACAAATATAGATAGTACAACTACAAGTGAAAAAGGAACAACTATAGATAAAAAAGAAGA
This sequence comes from uncultured Bacillota bacterium, assembly GCA_937907585.1. Classification (GTDB taxonomy): domain Bacteria; phylum Bacillota_I; class Bacilli_A; order Izemoplasmatales; family UBA1188; genus UBA1188. The sequence goes on from CALCVH010000171.1 coordinate 16,523, forward strand.
GAATACAAATAATACTGAAAATAAAGGATGTAATTCATCATTATCAGGATTATTAATTATTCCAAGTATGTTAAGTGTAATGATATTTATTAAGAAAAAGAAAGAAGGAGATGTAAGATAATGAAAAGAGTGTTAAGCATATTATTCTTATTTATAGCAGTTTTATTACTTGCTAGCTGCAATAATAAAACAAATGCAGATTCTGATAACATAAACTATGATATCGATTTATCAAACAAACCAGAATTAAGTATTTTGATGCCTTATTCTGGATATACAATCGATGAAGTTAATAATGATCCAAACGCAAGGATTATAGAAGAGATTACTGGTTATAAAGTTAACTATACTCAACTACCATCTGCGGATGCATCTAAAACATTAAATAATGAATTGATGGATAAAAGACATTATAATGCGATGAAGTTAACAAAAGAACAATTCGCAGATTTAGTTAAAGACGATATGTTGGTAGATATTACTGATGCGTTAAATACTTTCGGAAAAGATTTATTAGCTAATATATCTGAAGAGTCTTGGGATGTAGTTAGACTAAATGGTAGAATTTATGGTATTCCTGAAAGAGCATCTAGCGATAATATTGAATATCCAATAGTTTTTAACCAAGATTTATTATTAGAATCAAATCTTGATCTACCTGAAACATTAGAAGAATTCGAAAACACATTAAAAGTATTAACTGAAAAAGTTGGTAAACCAGCTTTAACATTTGATAAATATACACCTTTAATATATGCGGTTAGTTCCGCTTTTGGAATCTATTCTGATTGGCATGAATATACTGTAAACGGTAAAACCGAAGTAATGTATTATATGAACGCTCCTAGATATAATGAATATGTTAATTATATGCATAGTCTTTATGAAAAAGGATATATCGATGTCGCCGTTGCTACAAACACATCAAGTGATGCATTAAATAAGTTTACTAGTGGAAATGCTGCAGCAGTAGCATGTTCTATTTGGAGTGTTCCTGCAATCGTGAGTGGTCTACAGGCAAATAATAAGATTACTGCAGCAGAAGCAAGTGGAACACTTGATGACTATTTATGTTATTTAAGAGCTTTAAAAGAAAATGTTTCTACTGAAGAAAAAGTATATCGTTCATCAGGTTATACATATATTACAGCAATTCCTTACTATGAAGCAGAGAATGCAGGTTATGCGCTTGATTGGATGAATAGCAAGATTAAAGATAATGAAGGCGCACATAACTTTAGATTAATGGTATTAGGTAGTGAAGGCGTACACTGGACATATAGCGCAAAAGAAGGATATTTACCAATCGCTGCAAACTTCTCAGAAAAGGATACTGCAAGTTTCTATTTAACTGGATCAAATGAAAATAGATATACTGAATACTGGAAAGCAAGGGTTAGAAAACAAGCTGAATTATATAGAGCTTGGAGCACTCTTATGAAAGATGCGGATAAGGTTGGAGAATATAACGTCGTTGATTTTGCGCCAGTAATTGAAGATTATAACAAAAATAGATCAGCAATTGAAGAATATGCTCAAGACCAATTCTATGTTATGTTAAGAGAAGGATCTAATAAACTTGGTGATTATCGAAATAAATTAAATGGTCAACAAGGATGTACAAAAGCAACTCAAGCAATTAATGATTGGTATAAAACATATAAAAAATAATAACTAAGGAGGCGCACTATTGTGGCCGTCAGTTTAAGAGCGAAATTTAAAAAGAATAAAAGATTGATTCCATTCGTAATACCTGCGATGCTTTTTGCGCTCATTTTTAGTTATTTACCAATGATTGGTATATTAATAGCGTTTAAGGAAAATCCTAATTTTGGTAGGTATCCAGCAATCGAAGCTTTTACTAGAGCGAAATGGACTTTAAATAATTTTAAAATCATTTTTTCAGATAGTGAAATACTCCATTATCTTGCGAATACACTTACTATTTCTATAATGAAAATAGTGATATTATTCCCTCTTCCTGTTGTTCTCGCAATAATGATATCTGAAGTTAAAAATAAAGTATTTTCATATGTTATACAAGCTATGGTATTCTTACCTCACTTCTTATCGTGGGTTGTTATTACAGGAATATTTAATAACCTACTAGATGTATATGGCCCTATCAATAACTTTATAGCGGTATTTAAAGAAAATCCTATATACTTTATGGGAGAACCAAAACTATTTAAATGGCTTGTTGTATTAATTTCAGGTTGGAAAGAGATAGGATATAGTTCTATTGTTTATATAGCCGCTATTACCGCAATAAACCAACAACTATATGAGGCAGCTGAAATTGATGGCGCAAATAAATTCCAACAGATCTGGCATATCACTATTCCTGGAATATTGCCTACAATAATGGTTATGTTAATAATTCGTATTGGATATTTAATGGATGCTGGATTTGAACAAATATTTACTATGCTTAATTCATATACAAGAGAATCTGGTGAAATAATTGGTACTTATGTATATAGATTAGGTTTAGGAACTGGTTCAAGAGATTATGGATTATCAACTGCGGTAGGATTATTTAATGGTATTGTTTCTATGATATTGATATTACTCACAAACGCATTCTCTAAGAAGAAGTTTGGAACAGGATTATGGTGATGGATATGGAAACAAGAATAGTAAAAAGAAAACATAAAAGAGTTAGCGCCTTTTCTGTTACTAACTATGTATTACTAACATTTATTGGAATCGGATGTTTATTACCATTTTTAAATGTATTATCTAGCGCTCTATCAACAGCGAATTTACAAATTAACTTTACACCAAGAGGATTTACTTGGTTCAACTTCCAAACTGTATTTACTGACTTATCATTCTTTAGGGCTTTAGGTGTATCAATCCTTGTTACAGTGATGGGAACAGTGATATCTGTATCAGTAATGTTCTCCGCAGCTTACGCTCTATCTAAACCTAATTTCCCACTAAGAAAAGGCGTAATGATATTCTTTATCATCACTATGATATTTACTGGTGGAATGGTTCCTAACTATATCGTGATGGGCATGTTAGGATTAACAAGAACAGTGTTTAGTTTAATATTCCCATCAGTATTACAAGTTTATAATTTAATATTAATGAAGAGTTATATTGAAAATCTTCCTAAAGAAATAGAAGAATCAGCTTATATTGATGGTGCCACAGAACTTCAAACATTACTAAAGATAATTCTTCCATTATCTTTACCATCAATAGCCTCTGTAACTCTTTTCACAGCTGTGACATATTGGAATAACTATACTAACGCTCTTATTTATTTAGGAACAGAAGAAAAGTGGTATCCATTATCACTTTATATCCTAAATCATATTAATAACGCTGCAGATCCTTTAGTTTATACTAAAGTTGATGTTCAAAAGTCAAATATTGAATCTGCGATGATTATAGTAAGTATAATTCCAATATTAATAGTATATCCATTTGTTCTAAAACATTTCACAAAAGGTGTAACTGTTGGAGGTGTAAAAGAATAATATGGAAATGTATGATATTATCATATGCGGTGGTTCATTAGGTGGTACAATCGCCGCATATTCTGCATCTAAACAAAAGAAAAAAGTATTGCTTCTAGAAGAAACTAAATGGATTGGTGGTCAATTAACTAGTCAGGCAGTTCCACCAGATGAACATAAGTGGATAGAAGAACAAGGTTCAACATTATCATATAGAGAATATAGAAAAAAAGTAAGGGAACATTATGTTAATGATCCTAACTTTAAACGTGTTATTTTAGATAAAGGTGAACTAAAAAACGTTTCTGATATGAAATTTGATCCAGGTTCATCTGAAGTAACTAGAATCGCTCATAGGCCTAAACTAGCATTAGAATTATTATATTCTATGTTAGAACTATATAATGGCAAGAACTTAACTATTATTACTAACGCTAAACTAATATCTTGTAAGAAGAAATACAATAAAATTATTTCGGTAACATATTTAATTAATAATGAACTAAAAGAGTTCTATGGAAAGATTTTCTTAGATGGAACTGATACTGGAGAATTATTACCATTATCAAAAACTGAATATCGTATAGGTGCTGAATCGAAAGAAGAAACTCATGAAGAACACGCTTTAGATAAGGCTGATTATAATGATGTTCAGCCTATCACATATCCTCTTGCGATTAAACTTCATGAAACAGGCAACTATACAATAGAAAAACCTAAAGAATATGATAGGTTTAATAGTATGATGATGGATTATGATAAATATAAAATATTTTCAATGTATGGTCCTGATTCATCAAATGGTAAAGCTAGAAGATTTGGGATGTTCTATGGAGAAAAAGATGAAAATGGTAATGAACTATTTCCATTATTCGTTTATAGAAGAATAGTATGTAAGGACAATTATATTGATAATAAAGATATAAATGATATTACTCTATTAAATTGGCCACAAAATGATTATTTTATGGGCAATATCTATAATACAGATGATGTAGAAAAAGAAAAATATTACGCAAAACAACTATCGCTTTCATTCTTGTATTATCTTCAAACTGAAGTTGATAGACCGGATGGCCTAAAAGGATATCCTAATTTTGAATTAGTATATGATGAACTAGGAAGCGATGATGGTCTATCTTTAGCTCCTTATATTAGAGAATCAAGAAGAATCGTCTCTAGATTTACAATTACAGAAGAGATGATTAAAGAAGGCTCAAATCCAGATTTTGTTGATTCAGTTGGTGTTGGCTATTATCCAATAGATATCCATATTACTACAAATTCACATTCTTTCTTCTTTATGCCTGCGGAAAGATTCACAATACCTCTTGGTTCAATGATTCCAATAAAGACTAAGAATTTAATTCCAGCTTGTAAAAACATTGGAACAACACATTTAACAAATGGATCATATAGACTACACCCTATCGAATGGAATATAGGTGAAGTAGCAGGATTCCTCGCATCTTATGTATTAGATAAAAATATAGACATAAAGAATGTCTATGAGAATAAGAATCTATTAAAGGATTTTCAAAATTTATTATTAGAAAATGGAATCCAGTTACACTGGAATAAATAACAATTAACAATAAAGGCTGTACAAAATCCACAGCCTTTATATTTGTTCCGCATCCTTAACGTTGTTAGTTATTTTGTCAGTAAATAGAACGCCATTTAAATGATCAAATTCATGTTGGAATACAATTGATGGATAACCAGAGAACGTTAATCTATCTTCTTTTAATTCGTTTGTTAAAGGATAATAAAATATTCCTTTAACTTTTATTTTTTTATGTCTTAATACGACCCCTGATTTTCCAGGTACTGATAAACATCCCTCGCCACCACCAAGATATTCCATTTGAACACTTTCAGCGATTATTTCAGGATTATATACAACAAATTCAACAAGTTCATTATTATTGTCTTCACATAAAACAGCGAAGAACCTTTTTGAAATAGCTATTTGTGGCGCAGCTAACCCTACTCCAGGAGTTAGATTATATTTCTTTGACTTTTTTTCATCTTGGCTATATTCAAGATACTTAAGCATTTTTTTACCAGTTGATAAATCAGCTTTAGTGATTGGAACACTTACTGGCTCCGCAATTTTTCTTAATATTTCATTGCCATCTTTAATTATATTTTCATTTGTTATCATATTATTTACCTTCAAAACTATTATATCATATTATCAAAAAATATACTTATTTGTGAGTTTATACCTCCAGAACAGTCTTAATGGAAATACAATTAAAAAATCGCTCAATAAATATTGGCTTTTTCCTTTTAAATTCTAAATCTTAAAAAACAAGAATCCGAGGTTTCAGACAAAATTTCTTCCGAAACCTCGGAAAAATACCCACTTTTTAGGAACAAATCCGAGGTTTTAAAGAGAATTAGCTCCAAAACCTCGGATTTTGCTTGATTAAAATTAGTGGTTTGTATTACAATTATAATGAGGTTATAAGGTATGGAAATAATAGGAAGAAAAAAGGAAATTGAAGAATTAAATCTTATATATGAATCCGATAATCCAGAGTTTGTTGCGCTGTTCGGAAGAAGAAGAGTTGGAAAAACTTTTTTGATTAATAAAATGTTTTCATCTCGCTTTTCTTTTAAACATACAGCGTTATCAATTATTAATGAAGATACTGATGAAAAAATAACAACCAAAGATCAATTAAATCATTTTAAAGAATCATTGATTAAATATGGATATTCTGGTAAAAGAACCATAGATGATTGGTTTCAAGCTTTTTATGCTTTAGAAGAACTGCTTGAAAGAAAAGCGAATGAGAGAATGGTTGTTTTTCTTGATGAATTACCTTGGTTAGATACTCCTGGATCTAAATTTGTGAATGCATTAGAATCTTTTTGGAATTCATGGGCGAACGATAAAAACATAATGCTTATAGTTTGTGGTAGCGCAAATGCGTGGATGACTAAAAAAATGTTGAATAACTATGGTGGACTATATAATAGAATAACTAGAGAAATTGAACTAATGCCATTTACTTTAAAAGAGTGTGAAGATTTTTTAAATGAGAAAAATGTAATTTTTTCTCGTTATGATATTGTTCAATTATATATGACAGTTGGTGGTATACCATTTTATTTAGATAAAATTGATAATAGATTTTCTTTACCACAAAACATAGATAGATTATTCTTTACTAAAGGTGCGTCATTAAAAAGAGAGTTTGGTATGTTATTTAAATCAACTTTTAAAAATCCAAATTTTGTTATGGACATCGTTAAACTATTATCAAGAAAAAACATTGGTTATTCTAGAAGCGAAATTATTAAAGAATTAAAAACTGAAGATGGAGAAGTGATTTCTAATGCGTTAAATGCTTTATCTTCAAGTGGATTTATTATTAAATATCGACCTTTAACTTCTGACAGAAAAACTTTATTATATAAACTAATAGATCCATTCTGCTTATTCTATCTTCATTTTGTAGACAACAATATGTCTTTTGAAGAAAATATGTTTGAATTGAATTACGAATCAACAAAAATCAATGTATGGCGTGGCTTAGCTTTTGAGAATGTTTGTTTCAATCATATAAACCAAATTAAAAATGCATTAAAGATATCAAATGTAAGCGCTTATTATTATCCATTTATATATACGAAAGATGGAAAGATTGGTTCACAAATAGATTTAATAATCGATAGAAAAGACAACATTGTTAATATGTGTGAAGTAAAGTTCTATAATGGAGAGTATTTGTTATCTAAAGATAATTATTTAAATCTAATAACAAAAGATAAAACACTATCAGAATTCTTAAATAAAAGACAAGTAATAAGAAATACATTAATAACTACATTTGGTTTAAGAAAGAATGAATATTCATCATCATACCAATATTGCATAACGCTTGATGATTTATTTAACGAATAATTAAATTCTATATAATTAGTGTTAATTTATATGATTATATGCCATACGTGGTATGATAATTTAACTATAATTAAATAAACAATTGTATTTAAAGAAGATATTTAAAAGTGTATAATTTATATATCAAATATTTCAACAAATATTAATAAGGAGTATTAAAAGATGCTGATAGCGGAAGTGATTCTTGATCTAAAAAATAAATCAGTAGATAAACCTTTTTCTTACCTCGTTCCAGAGAGGTTTTTAGATGTTGTTGAAATAGGCGAAAGATGCTACGTTGAATTTTCTAATTTTAAAAGAATGGGTTTTATTATCAATTTAACTGATAAAGAACCAGATATTAAATTAAAAGAAATAGATGATTTAATTGATATTGAACCAGTAGTCACAAAAGAACTAATAGATGTAGCGTTATATTTATCAAAAACCAGTTGTTATCCATTAATTAGTTATCTTGAGACTATGATTCCAAATGCGCTCAAGGTTAATTATTCAAAAAAAGTTACTCTTTTAGATAAGAATGATTTTAGATTAGGGTTAATATTTGGTGATGATGACACGCTTGATTATAATAAAATAGATAAATCAGATTTACCTACCATTAAAGAAGCGTTAAATAATAAACAGGTAGAGATAAACTTTAAGTATTTAACTAAAGAATCAATTAAATATGAAAAGATAGTAGAAATTGATACTGTTCCTGATAAATTAACTGAAAGAAGAAAAGAGATTGTAGATTATATCAGAAATAATGGTAACAGTGTTCAGTGGCTCAAATTAAGAGATGAACTATCCGTATCATTAGATACTATTAAAAGGATGGAAGAACTAAATATTATTAGAATATATGAAAAAGAAATCTTTAGAAAGGTTGAGACATTAAAACCATTAAACGATAAGAAAGTAGTATTTACAGATGAACAAAAAGCTGTATTTAATGAACTATATGAACATTTAGATAAAGATGATGTGTATTTGCTTCACGGAATTACAGGAAGCGGAAAAACAGAAATATATCTTAATTTAATAGAGAAAGTATTAGAAAAAGGTAAAGAAGCGATTATTCTTGTTCCTGAAATATCGCTTACACCGATGATGACCAACAGATTTAAATCTAGGTTTGGTGAACAGGTCGCAATCTTCCATTCAGAATTATCTGATAATGTTAGATATGATGAATGGAGAAAAGTTTTAAGAGGAGAAGTAAAAATCGCAGTAGGCGCTAGAAGCGCTATCTTTACACCGTTTACTAACTTAGGAATAATCATTATCGATGAGGAACATGAACAATCTTATAAACAGGATTCATCTCCTATATATCACGCTAAGGATGTTGCGGAATATAGGACCAAAAAACATGGATGTATGTTGCTTCTTGGAAGCGCTACACCATCGATAGAATCATACGCAAAATGTTTTAAAGGTGTATATAAGAAAGTTGAACTTAAGAATAGACACAATAATTATGGACTTCCAAAAACTGAAGTAGTTGATCTTAATTTAGAGTTTAGATTAGGAATGCAGGGTTACGTCTCTGATAAGCTTAAAAACGAGATAGAAAAAAGGTTAGATAAAGGCGAACAATCACTTCTACTATTAAATAGAAGAGGATATTCAAATTATATTATGTGCAGAGCCTGTGGTAATGTTGAAAAATGTCCAAATTGCGACGTTTCCTTGACATATCACGACTTTGATAAAACCTTAAAATGCCACTACTGTGGATATGAAAAGACTATAGAATATAAATGTAGCGTATGCGGTAGTAAATATCTAGAAAAAATAGGCTTTGGTACAGAAAAACTAGAAGAAGAATTAAAGAATACTTTCCCTAACGCTAGAGTGATTAGAATGGATAATGATACCACAAGAGGAAAGAATGGACATGAAAGAGTTCTTTATGATTTTGAGAATAATGGTGATATATTAATTGGAACTCAAATGATAGCGAAAGGTTTAGATTTTCCTAATGTTACTCTAGTTGGGGTTATCAATATAGACCAGTCATTAAAGATTCCAGACTTTAGAAGCAAGGAAAATACTTTTGAATTGTTAACCCAAGTTTCGGGCAGAGCTGGAAGAGGAACTAAACCTGGTTTAGTGATAGTTCAAACATATAATAAAGATCATTATGCGATTAAATATGGTCTTGAACAAAATTATATTGGTTTCTTTAATGAAGAGATGAAAGTAAGAAAGATCGCAAGATTCGTTCCATTCTACTACATGACTCAAATTAAAGTAAAATCTAAAGAACTAAACATAGCTTACCTTGAAGCGACTAGAATAAAAGAACAATTATCAATGTCTTTTAATGAAGATGAACTAATTGTTTTAGGACCTCTTCAACCAACTATCACAAGAATAGATAATTTCTATATCTTCAATATTTTATTAAAATATAAAAATATTACTGGATTAGATGAAGCGTTAAAAAGAATATACGATGATTCAATGAAAAAGGATATTCTTGTATCAATAGATAGATTCCCTACTTCATTTTAAAAACTAGGAGGTACAAATGAATAAAAATATAAAGATATGCTTTATGGGTTCTCCATTATTTGGAAAAAATGTACTTAAAAAACTAATAGAAGAATTTAATGTAGTTTTAGTTGTTACTCAACCAGATTCTTATACTAAAGGTGGAAAAGTAGTAGTCGAACAACCAGTAAAGATATTGGCGAAAGAAAATAATATTCCAATCTTTCAACCATCTAATATAAAAACTGATTATGAAACTATAAAGAATTACGATTTTGATTTTATTATCACTGCCGCATATGGACAGTTTATCCCTCAAGCAGTTTTAGATTTACCTAAAATAAAGATTCTAAATGTTCATGGATCGTTACTCCCAAAATATAGAGGGGGCGCCCCTATTCAAAGAGCGATAGAAAATGGTGATGAATATCTTGGAGTATCAATTATGGAAACAGTGCTTAAGATGGATGCGGGCGATATTTATCATCAATCATTGGTTAAGTTAGAAGAAGATGATAATCTTGATACAATGATGAATAAATTATCAATAATAGGCGCTATTGATGTTTCTGATGTTATAGAAAAATTATACGCTGACAAAGATTCTATTAAACCTATTCATCAGGATGAATCATTGGTTACATTCTCTAAAAACATTCTAAAGGAAGAAGAATATATAGATTTTAATAATCCCGCAATCAAGGTATTTAACAAGATACGCTCCCTTAATTCTAACCCAGTTGCGAAATTAATGTTCAATGATAAAGTCTATAAAGTTTATACATCAAGAGTAATTATAGATAATAGCGACTCGCTTCCAGGCACGATACTATCTAACAAGAAAGAATTGATAATCAAATGTTTAGATAACGCTATATCTATTATGTTAATTCAACCAGCTGGTAAGAACGTAATGGATATATCAAATTTCTTAAATGGTTATAGAAATAATTTTATTGTAGGAGAAATTATAAAGTAGAAGACGTAAAAATGCGTCTTCTTTTTCTTCATAAAACTATCAAATATAGTTTTAAATTAATTTATCGAAATACAAGATATAACGCTTTTATCTTTTTAATTATTGGTTTCTTTTTCGTTTAACTCGTTCTTTATTTTTATCATACTATATGATAAAATGGTTTGTACTACGAGGAAGGAGGTGCATCTAATGGATAAAGAAAAAAATATAGAAGATTTCTTTAAATCTGAAGACAACTCCTATACCTTTAAAGGCAAAGAAAAAACTAAGAAACACTCTAAACCTAAAGAAAATGAAAATCATTATTATGACAAAGGAAGAAGAGAATCAAAAATAGTTTCATTTTTTAAGAACTGGTTTGTGTTTGATTCTAACGTAGATTTACAGGATCCTACAAACGTTCTATATCGTAGGAACTTCTGTATCAGAAGCATCATCTTCTTAGCGAACATAATGTTCATTATCTTCTCTTTCGTTGGAATATCATCATCTAACTATATACTGACTATTGCTTTCTTTTTAGTTCAAACAGTCATGTCTCAAATGATTAATTATCTACTAAAAAGAAAGAAAGATGATTATAACCAACAGATGTTGATAATGTATCTACAATCTATGTTCGTGTTTGTCTTATCTGTATTCTTATATGTTAAGGTCTATTTAGGGTTTACACTTCTAGATGATAGAGTGCTCTCTAATCAGGAAGCGTCTATCGCTCAAGCATCTTACCTCTTAATCTTCTTCACATTCGTAATCATATCTTTATATCAAAGCACCAAGCTTTTAAGAAACATATTTGCGCCTTTACTAGTAATAATGATTATATTGAACATCACCTTACTACATCCAGAACTTTTCTCTCATGCATATTCATTATCTAATTTCTGGAATTATTTAAAGGGAGATGGAAGACAAGTTCTAGTTGATGTGATTCTTCGTTTATTTGTATTTCTAGTGTTCTATGTATCTTTATATGTTTCAGCTTCAATAAGCCAATATATGTTCATTCAAAGAACGAGTGAAGTAGAAAGAAGAATGAACGTTGAAGCGAACTTCAAAGACATAGTAGAAAGTGTATTTGAATCAGTTAGAGCGTATAACACAACTGATGATGCATTTGAACTAAGGTTATCGGTATCAAAGGTTGCGGCTGTTGTAAAAGTGATTGGTGAAGCGATGAACTATGATAATCAAACAATAAGTGAATTATCAAAGTTTGCGACCATCCATAGTGAAAGAATGAAAGAACTATCAATGGATGGAATTGATGATATCAACTCTACGAACTTTGATTTCGTCTTAAAAAAGACTAAACTCGCTACCACAATAATTAAAAGACTTCAAATATCTAAAAAGGCTGAAGATATAGTCTATAGATATTTTGAAGGTGTATTAGATGGAAACTTCTTAGATAAGACGTCTATCAATTCTGAGGATTATGAATCTAACATTCTATTAATTTCAGAAATATATCATATTCTAAGAACTGATCAAACATTCAAAAAAGCTCTTAATCATCAAAGATCTATTGAGCTTATCCAAAAAGAGTTTTATAAGCTCTTTAACCAAAATTTGGTTACTAGATTTGTCAAGTATAGTTACGAAATTAGCGCTGCTTACGACAAGTCATAAAATATAAAAGGAAACAAAACAATGAAATTTATTTTTACGAGCGAAGCGGTGACAGAAGGTCACCCAGACAAAGTTGCGGATAGAATCGCTGATTCAATCCTAGACGAACTATTAAGAAAAGACAAAGAATCTAGAGTCGCATGCGAAGTAGTAACTGCGAAAGATCTAGTCTTTATCTTTGGTGAAATCACAACTACTGCGAAAGTAGATTATGAAAAAATCGCTAGAGATACTGTTAAAGAGATAGGTTATACAAAACCTGAATATGGTTTTTCGTATGACACTATGGAAGTTAAGATTGCGCTTAATACCCAATCTCCTGATATCGCACTTGGTGTTGATAAAAAGGAAAACAAGGAGTTAGGTGCTGGAGACCAAGGAATCATGTTTGGCTACGCATCAAATGAAACTGTAGAGTATATGCCTCTTGGTTCTTATTTAGCACAAAACTTAGCTAAAAGATTAACTTACGTTAGAAAAAATGGAATAATAGGTTATTTAAGACCAGATGGAAAAACTCAAGTATCTATTGAGTATATCGATAATAAACCTGTTAGAGTTAAAACTGTATTAATATCTTCTCAACACGACCCTAATATCGATATTGATACAATCAAAAAAGATATAACTAACGAAGTTATTCTAAAAGTTATTCCAGCTGAATATATCGATAAGGATACTGAGATACTAATTAATCCAACTGGAAGATTCGTTATAGGTGGACCTGCGGGTGATACTGGACTTACAGGTAGAAAAATCATCGTAGATACATATAATGGATATTCTCGTCATGGAGGAGGCGCATTTAGCGGTAAAGACTCAACTAAAGTGGATAGATCCGCAGGATATATGTTAAGATATGCGGCTAAAAATATAGTTGCGGCTGGCTTATGCGATAAGGTAGAACTTCAAGCTTCATACGCTATCGGTGTATCTCATCCAATATCTATTTACGCTAACAGCTTTAATACAGGCAAAGTATCTGATGAAATGTTGGTTAAAATAGTTGAGAATAATTTTGATTTAACACCTGGTGGAATAATTGAAGAATTATCTTTAAGAGAACCAATCTTCAAAGAGACTAGCTGTTATGGTCACTTTGGAAGAAATGAAAAAGCCTTTCCTTGGGAAAGACTTGATAAGGTAGAAACACTCAAAAAATATCTATAACCATTTTTTAAGTTTTTTATCTTTAAATTTAGGAATAGGATCATATCCACCTTTAGATAGTGGGTTGCATCTTAAAATTCTAAAAACCATAAGAAATGTAGCGTAAAAGAAATTGTAGTTTTTATACGCGTCTATAGCGTATTCACTACAAGTAGGAGAAAACCTACAAGTTTTCCTTGTATGTTTAGTACCATCTTGATATTTTCTTATGAGCTTTATCATTAAACGATTCATAACTTATTCTAACATAGAATAATCTAAATTATAAACAGGAGGACGATTAAATTTATGCTTTGGTTAATTATCTCACTTGTATTAGTAGGTCTAATAATTATCTGGCTAGGTGTTTCATTCTTGATTGGTTATTTAATCTGGAGAAAAGCTATACCAACAGAAGACCCTTCGACATATCAAAATCAACCATCAGAAGATCCGATTGAAAATGAATTCTCTATGTTCATTCAAAAGGAACAAAAAGCTTTAGAAAAGATTCCTATGGAAGAAGTATGGATTAAATCATTTGATGGATTAAATCTTCACGCTTACTATAGAGAAGCTGACTCTAAAACAACAAAAACAATAATAAGCGTTCATGGATGGCATGGTAGCGCTCTATCAACTGCGCCACAGTTTTCACACTGGCTTGTGAACTTCAACTATAATATTCTATTCATAGATTTAAGAAGCTATGGAAAGAGCCAAGGAAAATATACTGGCTATGGAGCGCTTGATTCTAAAGATTTACTCAAATGGATAAACTATATAGTTGAAAGACTAGATGGGGAAGCAGAAATAGCTCTATTTGGAATATCTATGGGCGGAAACACTGTAGGTTCAGTTGCGGATAAGGTTCCAATTCAAGTTAAATGTATTATCGATGATTGTGGATTTATTTCTCCTTGGGAAGAATTCAAGCATCTACTCTTAACTAAAATTCATATGCCGGTTTATTTCTTATATTTTTCAAATATAATCAATAGATTGATTGCGAAATATGATTTTAAGGAAAACAACACTTTAGAAACATTTAAAAGATCTAGAGTTCCAGTACTATTTATCCATGGAACAAAAGATGATTTCGTTCCTACAGCTCATTCGACTGCGAACCATGAAGCTTGTACAAGCGAAAAGGAAATCCATCTATTTGAAAGAGTTCCACACGCAAGAAGCTATTTTGAAAATCAAGAGGAGTATAGGAAAATAGTTCTTAACTTCCTAGCGAAACATCTATAATGTCAAACAATACAATTTTAAAAGATGCGATGAACGAATTAACTGACAACATATCAAGAATATTTAACGTATCTCTTGATAAAGCCTTCATCGCCGCAACTTACATCTTAACTTTAGAAGAGATTCCATTCTTTAAAAATGTGAGTGAAGAGGATAATAAAATAATAGAAAACTGTTATGAGAAGTTTAAATCCGTTACATATACAGGTAGTGAGATTAGAAGAGCTTTTTCAGAATCTTATTTGATGAGCTTAAGAGATATTGAAAACTATACTGTAAATGTCACTTTAGAATTACCTTTAATCTATTTGGTTGCGATATCTGACTTATTAGCTTCATATATGAACTTTAGTGACGTAAACGTCCTAAACGCAAGTGGAAATAATGGTAATTTAGCTTTAGCGTTATATTTATCAGAACACATCAATAAAACAAATCTATATGTAACAGTGAATAGCGACGATGAATATAGCGTTTCAAATAACTTAAAAACTTTAGCTCATGCTGATTATTTTATAGATAAAAACGCTCCAGCTTTATCATATAGATGTGATTTAATAGTTTCTGATCCATTCTTAAGAACTGCTGAAGATATATTAATCTTCTTTGAAGAAAACCTTGAATACTTAAACAATAATGGATTCTTTGTATCAGTTCTTCCAACTCAATTCGTCAGAAGCAGAATCTTTAGTGATATGTTAGTAGATCATTCTTTAGTATTGATTGGACTTGTTGAATATCCAAGCGATCTACTTGAAGGGCTTATCTCTTCAAGCATAGTGATATTAGAAAAGAAAGTAGGAACCAATAAAGAATTCTTTACTGCGGTAATGCCGAGCGTATCTAATATCGATCAAAATATCAATGTTATTAATGAAATTAAAAAATATATAAAGGAATATTTAGAAGGTAACTAATTATGAAAATTATGTCAATTAACTGCGGATCATCTAGTTTAAAATTTAAACTATTTGAAATGCCTCAAGAAGAAGTCATTACTGAAGGACAATTCGAAAGAATTGGATTTAAGGAAATGGGAATCTACAAAATTAAATTCAATGGAACTAAAGATGAAATGAGCCTTGAACTTCCAGATCATTCTGTAGCCGCAAAACATTTATTAAAAGATTTAATCGATCGTAAAATTATCGGTTCACTTGATGAGATTAAAGGTGTTGGACACAGAATTGTCCAAGGTGGTAAATACTTTAGTGGTTCTTGTTTAGTAAATGAATGGGTAAAAGAAAGAATCACTGAATTAATCGATTTAGCTCCACTTCATAATGGACCACATATCATAGGCATTAAGGCTTTTGAAGAAGCGCTTCCTAACGTTAAACAAACTGTAGTATTTGATACAGCTTTCCATCAATCAATGGACCCTGAATCATTCATGTACGCTGTTCCATATGAATGGTATGAAAAATATGGAATTAGAAAATATGGCGCACATGGAACTAGCCATCAATATGTATCACAAGAATATGCAAGATTAACTAATAAAGATATCAAAAATCTAAAGATTGTTACTTGTCATATTGGTAATGGCGCATCACTTTGCGCTATTGAAGGCGGAAAATGTAAAGATACATCTATGGGTTTAACTCCACTTGAAGGTATTCCAATGGGAACACGTAGTGGTAATATCGATCCAACTGTTGTTTCATACATCTGTCAGAAAGAAAATAAAGACGCTTGGACAGTTGTTCAAGAATTAAATAAGAAATCTGGTTACCTTGGTGTATCTGGTGTATCTAATGACGCAAGAGATTTGGAGGCTGCTTATAATAATGGTAATGAAAGAGCGAAACTCGCTCTCCATATGCAAGAAAAGAGAATCGCAGATTATATCGGTTCATACTATGTATTAATGAAAGGTATTGATG
The DNA here is from genome assembly GCA_937907585.1 of uncultured Bacillota bacterium. GTDB lineage: Bacteria > Bacillota_I > Bacilli_A > Izemoplasmatales > UBA1188 > UBA1188. The sequence continues at coordinate 33,296 of CALCVH010000171.1, forward strand.
CGATTGTATTCACAGCTGGTATCGGTGAAAACAGTGCTTCTATGAGAAGAAGAGTCCTTGAAAGATTAGATATTCTAGGAGTTAAATTAGATGAAGCTAAGAATAAAGAAAGAGGAGATTCAAGAAGAATCTCAACTAGCGACTCTAAGGTTGATGTATGGGTTATCCCTACAAATGAAGAGTTAGTTATCGCTAGAGATACTATGAAATTAATAACTGAATAAAATTTTTAAAAAATTTTTTCTAAAAAAATGACCTTTCCGAGTATGTATTATATGGAGGGTTATTTTTTTATGAAGAACAAATTGATTTTAATTGTATTTTTATTCACATTATTATTCTCTCTAGGCTTCATTAATGTAAAAGCCGAAACCGAAGAGTGGAAAACATTTGAAACATCTTCAGGCGAAAAAATGTTGTTTGAAACATATAATGGCGATACTGTTGATTTTCAAAAGAAAATAGGCTACTACGATTATAGAGTAGTCTTAGGCGATAAAAAGCTTATGAGAATAGATTTCTCAGGGAAAAGAATAAGTTTCATTAGATTCTTAGAATCAACATCTTATTATTTTCTATATGGTTCAATATATAATGATTATGAAAACAATAGTAAAGAAACAATTCCTTATATTGTAAGAATAGATAAGAACTTTAATTCTATATATTATTACTATGATAAGAACGATGATGTTTCAGGAATGGCTCATATCCAAAACCTATTTGAATTTGGCGCAAACAATATTGTTTCATTAGAGTTCGTAAATGGTAGTTATGTATTTCCTCAGTACTATGGACTATATAGATTGGTTCAATATGATGAAGATTTAAATATTCTATCTAGCTTAGATGTAGGTGAAAATGAAACATATCCAAGCATTGCTTACGATAGACTTGATTATATGTATCCTGATGGCTTGCACGTATATTTCGATAAAGATTTTAATCTAGTAGGAAAATATGAATCTTTTTCTGTAAGTGGTTATTATGAACTTATGACATCATGTAAAGTGAATGGAACCTACTATCTAGTAGGAACAGTCTTTAATGAACCTGGTATATATGAACTAGATGATGGTAAACATGATAAAATAAGCGTCACTATTACAGCGAGCGTATCTTTAACTGGTCAATCTATTGGAAACGCATATAAAGATTATGTTGAATATAAAGTTACAGGAGGAAATGTAACTATTAATAATGAACCAGCATATCTAAATGGTACAGTTTCAAAACCAGGTAAATACACTATTAAAGTGACAGGATTAAATGGATATGCTAATGAAACGAACTTTATAATATCACCTGAACTATATACAGAAATAGAAAATGGTGGAACTTTATCTATTGGTGACCAATTAGAATTTTCAGGCGTCGCTAAACTTAATGGTACAATAGTATCTAGTGGATACGTTTTAAAAGAACCAGGAAGTTATATCTTAGATTTATGCGCTGATGATGTGGTTATAGAAGAAATAAGGTTTACTGTCCCTGAAGTCTTTGTGACAAAAGAATCAAAAACAAGAATTTATATAATTATGTCTATAGTGATAGTGTTACTAGCTGGTTCTTTAACTGCGTATTTAATAATAGGAAAGAAAAAGAAGAAAAAGATATAAAAAGAGGAGGCTTCAATGCCTCCTAATTTTATTCTTCGTTATCCACTATGCTTATTTTACCACTATGATTATGATTTGTATTCTTAATTACGTTAATTATATATACTATTGTAGAAGATAATAGTATTGAAACAGCGAACTCAATAACGAAGTTTAATCCAACCAAAGATGTTATAGCGTAAACGTATACACTTTCACCTTCAGGTGCCCAACTAGAAACCATTGAATTAAAAACTGTTAGTGCGATAGATAGAAATAATCCAGTATTTATTATCGGCACCACTAGCGCCGCAACGATTATTCCTAAATTAACGTGTTTTCTAGCGATTATTCTATAAACAAATCCTGAAACTAAACCTGCGATTCCTGTTTTAGCTAAACATAAAACGATAGTGATAAATGGTTTAAAACTAAAGAATGGTTCTCCTCCACCTGTAAAAAGGATTACAGCGCCTAGAGTCATTCCTAACCACATTCCAGATAGTGGACCATACAATATTGCGCCAATCGCAATAGGAATTAGAGCTAGAGTGATTGAGAATGGTCCAAATTTAATATAACCTGATAGAAATTGTAGAACTACTACTATTGCGGTAAGAAGTGCAGTTCCTACAAGCATTTTAATTCTTTCATTAATTTTCATTTTGATACCTCTTACACCAAGCACTATTCTACTATAAATTTGTAAAATTTAATCAATTATTTTTATCCCCAAATATAGTCCGCAAGATTAGGATAATCTATGAATATATTTCTATTTCCTTGAATATCATATACAGCGTTATTTCTATTTATTTCAACATCGCTTACTGGATCAATCTTATTCCATTCTAATATTTCTTTAAAAGTATCATCTGATACGATAATCTTTAAATCATATCCGTAACAAATAGAATAATAGAATACGATTCTTGCGACATCTCCCTTAACATCATCTACTGGTTCAAATACACTTTTAGTCATATATGCGTATGTCTCATTATTGTATTTTTGTACAGTAGAAGAATTATGTTCTACATTGCCGTAGACTTTATTTCCTCTAGCGTTATTTGTTTCATATAAAGTAGGTCTAATATGATGTAGGTCAAATCCACCTTGTTCACCTTTAGAATCTCCTAAAGATTGTGGCCATACGTGTTCTCTATTGATTGTTCCATTTGAACTTCCAAATGAAACTCTATTATTTGAATCCGCAGTTCTTTCTAAATGAGTGTAAAACAATTGAATATTTCCAGTTTCAGGGTTTTCATCTGTTTTATAAAAATATATTTTAGCGCTATCATAGCTTTGTCCTTTTAATACTACATAGATATAATCTTTAATATAGGCTTTTCTTTCATCTATAGAACATGATAAGAATTCATCAAAATCAAAATCGCTATAATAACTTTTTATTAATTCAGAATCGCTAGTTGGATTAAATTCTGAATCTAAAGAAGTGCTTGATTCTAAAGGAATAGTTATTTCTTTAGTTGTAGTAGTGATTTCTTCTGTAGTTATAGATGAAATAACTGTACTATTACTACTATCAGGAATAGTTGTGGTAACTTCATTTTGAGTAGTTTCAATAGTAGAATTGGTTTCTTC
>CALCVH010000172.1 GCA_937907585.1 uncultured Bacillota bacterium
CAGGATAAGTGTTATTTAACCACACTCTTTGGGTTTTATATGTTGCGCCTGGGTTTTTAATTCTTTCCCCATAATAACCATATCCTTTAATCTCTTGTTTAGAGTTAGCGGTATATTCATCTAAACATATATAGTTATATTCTTTATTTAGAAGTGGATTATCTTCTCCCCCACTTATAAAGATAGATAAATAATCATCAAGAGATGAATCAAAGGAATGTATTTCAAAACCATAATCTTGATTAGAAAAGATATTATAAGGAATAACTTCTTTAGTTTTATATAGATAATCATTAATAAGAGTTAATTCTACTTCATGTGTAGTTGTGTCTTTATACACTAAAGTTGGGTTAGCCCCTTCTTCTTTAAATTTAGTGTTTAAAGATAAATCAACATAGATAATTTTATCGTTAACATACCAAGCATTAACTTTATTATTATTGATTCTAGAATTAGATGATAAAGAAATGGTGTTAAAAGATAGAACACTAAGAAGTATAGAGATGATAAATATATAATATTTCTTTAACATATAGAGTAATTTTAAAGTTATTGATTAATCTATTCAATAATATCTTAGTTTAAGAAGGGTTATGATTTCTTAAATAAGGTTTTTAATGCTTTTCATTATTTCTCATAGAGGAGCAATAATACTTTGTTCTTCCAACCTTAGTTTCAATAACATAATTATTCGCGATTAATTCTTCTATGCATTTCAAGCAAGTTACTTTTGAAAACTCACTTATTTTTGCAATATCTTTCATTGATAAACCGAATTCAGAAAATAGTTCGGCTTGGAGCAAAAGTGAAAGCACATCTTTTGATTGCTTTTGGCTAAACTTTAAGTTCTCTATTTGATGCATGAAATAATTAAACTCACTCTTTTTCTCTTCCGCATATTTAATAGTTTGTTCTTCGGATTTGATAATAATATCTAAGAAAGCATCAATAAAGGTTGTGATATCGCCCATATTTCTTGGGTCGTTTGTGTATTTAAAGGCATCGTAATAAGATTTTAAATTATCTTTTACAGTCATTGATAATCTATAGCCAGAAATATCGGTTAAAACCTTAGAGATAAGATAACTAGATATAAAACGATTGATCCTTCCATTTCCGTCATAAAAAGGATGAATATAGCCAAATAAATAATGGAACGCTGCAATCCTAATAAGTGGTTCAACGCTTGTGTCATTTAAAAACATTAAAGAAATGTCCATGTATTTGATAATTTCGCTTTCAGGAGTTATTCCACGATGTATTTCGATATCGTTACTTTTTAAAACATGAACAATGTCCTTTCTAAAAATAACGCCATCAGGAATATTATTAGGGTCATCTTCTTTAATTTCGTCAAGTAACATATCGTCATAGATAGCCCTAATATCATTACAGGATTTTATAGATATTTCTTTATCTTCTATTAACATTCTGTATTTATTAACAATACCTAAAAATCGTACATGTTTTTTTACATTTTTTGATAAATCACCAATAATATCACTAATTTCTTTTCTTGTAGAAATAACTCCCTCGATTTCATTGCTCTTAGTCACTTCATCAATTAAAGATTTTTTTAAATACTGATTTTGAGCAACAATCGGAAGAGAGTCAAAGGCTTTAAACACTTCTTTATCAAGAGAATATATTAAAGAGATTTTCTTTGAGATTTCTGGATGCACAAAAATGAAAGCATCATGTTTATTGATTTTTAAATCGATATGAATCGATGCTTCAGAATTAAATCTAGATGCATAAAAATCATTAAATTCGCTTCGGCTATTTGTGGAAACATATTTTTTGAAAGTGTTTAAAAAGCTCATATTTGTTCATCTCCATGGTTATTATATATAGTTATGTGTTTAAATTCCACCATTTTTAAACACTTCGATATTATTTTTACGCATTATGTGTATAGAAATCATATATTTTAAACACTTACCAAGAATTTTTATAAATAGGTATTGAAGAACAAAGCACCCACGAGTTCGTTTCGTGGGTGCTACACATATCTAAGAATAACTAATAACTATTTAATAATAACAGTTTTAGCGATTGGGAGTTTGTTTTCCACTAAATACTGTAAGGCATAATAGATATCACCTTTTTTAGTTAAGCTAGATTGGCTAACTAAGATAATCGCATTTACAAGTCCTTTAAGTAAAGATACTTCTTTATGTTTCTTTAAAGAAGGAACTAATACGACAAAGTGATCATATTTAGCTTCGTTATCTTTAATAATCTTATTAATTAAGCCGTTTTTATATACTTCAGAAGGATAGACTTCTTTATTTAAACAAACTGCATCAATTCCTTCATCAATAAAAATAACTTCATAGTTTTCTTCTTTTTCACTAGAAGATACTTCAACATCACTTTCTTCTTTCTTAGTAAGAAGCTTTGCTAAGGATGGGTTATATAGATTAGCGTCAATTACTAAAGTCTTTTCTTTATTTAAAGCATAGGAATGAGCAAAGGCTTTTCCAAATGCTGCGGCTAATTCATCATTATGAATAGATGTAACTGCAATTACTTTAGTATCAAAAGAAACAGTGATCTCATTTTGGAGAGCGGTTAATCTACGATGGATTGTTTCATTCTCTTTAACTTTTAAAATGTTATCAATCATCATTTGTTTTAAGACATTATTATCTTTTAAAGCGTTAAACATAATTATATTATCCTCCTCTCTCCAGCTTATTTCTTATCTGTTACGGTTAAGGTGAAGGCATCGCCTCCTAAGGCGATGATATCATCTTTATCGTAAACTTGATCAGATACTATTTCATAAACAAATGGAACACCTAGAGCTAAGACTGCGCCTAAAGCTAAGCCAATAAGTAAATATTTATTTTCACTACTATTTTTAGTTGGAGCACTTGCTTCACTATAAGACATGTTAGCGTATTCTGCCTTAGCAGGGTTTCTATCTGCTTTAAGATATGCAACTGCGTTTTTAGTAAGTTCATTCATAACTTGTTGGGTGATAGATTTATCACTAGAAGTGAATGAATAAGAAACATTAATAGAGTTAGTGGCTAAGGTAGCAAAAGATAAACCAGATTTAATTTCTGCTACTGTGATTTCGTTTCCATTAGCGTGCTTAACATTATTTTCTTTTAAGTTAACCGCGGTTGTATATATAGCGCCTGGTTTAGCTTCATCATTAGAAGTATCACGAATATAGTTTTGGATAACTTGATATTGCGCCGCACTTATAACAGCGTTTCTATTAAGTGTGACACTAGATTGATATGTTTTAGTCATCATGAAGTTAGTGACTAAAAATGTAGCAAGAGCGATTGGAATAAAGATTAATAAAATAATATGAAATCTTCTTGCTAATGTGAGATAGATGGTTTTAAGACCAATTTGTTTTTCGTATCTGTCCATAGTAGTATTTTTCCTTTTAAATAAGCAATGTAATTTTATTATAAATAAATTAATGTGTCTATTGTTAGATTAAATCATAATGACTTTTAATGGTTTTAACTAAAAAGATGATATATTTCAGAAATAAAGAATGATTCACGCATAAGCTATTAGTAAAGATAAAAAGTATACGAGCACATCAATTATAAATATTAAGCATTAATTGTCTCGAATAAAATCAGCCAAGTACAACTCGCCTTTTTTATGTAATTTAAGTTTTTTATATTCTATAATTGCTGGGATAATATCATGTGATTCTATATATTTTTCAATAGATTTGTATTTTTTAATATATATTTTTACATATTCTTTTGGAGATATACGCTTTTTACAATAATCCTGAAATAGCCCTTCTGCAATTATAATTAAAATTTCAATCTCTGGCTTTGTGCAAATCTTAAAAATCTTTATTTTTTTCTTTCTTGCTTCAAATCCGCTTAAATCGTATAAATCTTTTTGGGTATCGCCAATTCGATAAACTTCAATATCTTCGTTAATATCTAAAGCATTAATGATGGGGGCTTGTTCTTTTAGTTGGCGCATGTGAATTGGACGATCATCAAGAAGCTCTTCAGCCTTAGCAAAAAATACACCTCTTTCAATTAGATGTTGAATAAGAATTAATTCGCTTTTTCCTTCACATGCAGCTATTTTCATACTTTTCTTAATGTTCTTTTTAAATCCATTAAACTATTGTAATTTAATGCGGTGTCAAAAACGTTTTGATCAAAACTGCTACTCTTAAGCATGTCTGTTCTTTGTGTATAATCAACACACATATTTTTTAAGGTAATGGTGTCTTTTTCTCTATGCAAAACATTAACATTATCGCAGCGTTTGGTCTCGTCCAATAATTCTGAATAATGTGTTGTGTAAATTAAAGTAGCGTTGTTTTTATTTAATGTTGGATCGTTGATCATTTGAATTAGATTTCCAATAAGATTCTTATTAAAGTTCTTTTCAAGTTCATCAACAAGGAGATGCGATCCGTAAACAAAGCTTGCAATTGCGGCGCCATATAAATTAATACCCCTAATTGTTCCAGAAGAGAGTTTTTCCCTAAGATAATCATCAGAAACGTATTTTTCTTTTGAATTAACTCTTTTGAAAATATAGCCATCTGCTTTTCCGTTCTTGTCATAGTTAAGTGAAAGCTTTTCGATACTATCATCAAAAAGATGGACCAACTTCATGAAAGATCCTTTTCCGTAATTATTTTCAATAACAGAATAGAATGGCACAAACATATCAACACTTCTTTCAAAATAATTTAAAAAAAGATGCGTAATAGAGCCATTTATATATTTTGAAACAATAGAAGTATCGGCACTTGCTTTCTCAACAAAATCAGAAACCTTAGTAAAATTTACATTAGATAAATCTTTTCTTGTCCGAGAATTATAATCAGCCTGACTTAATTCCTCACAATCTATAACAAGATATTCACTATTTATAAATTTGTTGCAAACGAAATCACCACAATATTTATAAATTTTATGATTTTCATGAAAAATGATTTCAACTGAAAACTTAGCATCATCATCAAAATAAGCAGAAGAAATTCTTCCATTTTGTAAAAGATAAAGACATATATGTATAAGTTCTAGCGTAGTTGATTTTCCTGATGAGTTTTTTCCAATGAACACTGTTTCTTTTGGATAATAAAAAATATTATCTACCTCAAACAAATCATCATTATTAGCAGATTTATTAATTCTTGTTTTTGTTAGAAAATTTATTTCGAAATTTTTGCACAACATTTTATAACCTTTAGGAACCTTGAGCTTTAAAAGTTTCATAACAGTCTTTCTCCTCTTTCAAACATAGCATCATTATGGTACCAATATTAAACTTAAAAATCAAGTTTATAGACAGATTTTCTGTTTATAATTGTGTTATTCACCTATTTTTCCTCCGTTTTTTTACCTTAAGCCTTTCATTTGTCGCGCATAACCTAAATGATGTAAATAACGGAAATTTTAAAAAATGTTTGCGTTTTAAAACATAGAAAAAAGCGCCGCCATTAGGCGATACATACTGCTTATTTTTATATACTAAAGAGTTAGTCTCTCTTAAATATATCTCTTGTGTATACTTTATCGCTAATATCATCTGATGATGAATCATATCTATTAGCGATAACACAGTTACACATGTTTTATATTCATCTTCTTTAGATGACGGATGCTAGCCCAGAACATAAACTAAGAGTCTGTGCCTATGTTAGAGTCTCCACTGATAGTGAAAAACAATTAAAATCTTTTGATATTCAAATTGGAAAATAGACCAAGCCATTCAAGAAGGTCGTAAAGGTGGCCATGAATTTGGTGGTATTTTACAGATACAAAATCAAAAATTTTTACAGTAAAAAGAAAAGAATTTCAATATCTATAACATCTGCTATTATCATTCTTTGTGAATTATGAGGATTCTGAATATCTATATAAAAGTATCAAAAGGTACGAAAAATCAATTAAAGAAAACGTTTCAATAGAATTCTTCATCTTCAGAATTCT
>CALCVH010000173.1 GCA_937907585.1 uncultured Bacillota bacterium
CTCTACCCTTGCTTGTATGATTAGGATAATATGGTCTACATCTTAAATCACACTTATTATTACAAGCGCCACATAGATCATCATGGCTATACATAAGTTCAGCTTCTGTAATCGCAGGGTTTATTTTATAAGCCGCTAAAACTTTACAATCAGCGTGATATTTCATAAATGATTTACAGTGTTTTAAAGCGCATATCTTTGAACAGTAGAATGTCTTAGATTCATCACTTTCTAGTAACATCTTATCTGTAACATCTGCGAAACATAATCTTCCATCTGTAAAATGTTTATTTTCAATTTCATTATCATTTTTAGTTACTCTATTGAATACCTTTCCACAGGTATTACATTTACAGTTTTTGATATTGATTTCAGTCATTCTAGTATATCTATGACCTTTATATTCAATCTCATGAGATAGTTCACAATCACAGTAGATGTTTTGAATCTTATCTTCGATGCTTCCTTCTTTATCGATTAGGCTATATCTTTCTTTTTCTATAATCTTAACGTTTCCACATAATGGGCACTGAATCGCAGCCATCTTTTCATTTGAACTTCCTGAAATGATAGTCGCATCATTGCTGTTGGAATTCATAATTCCTATAGATGTTAGATAAGGAAGAGCGAATCCTTCTAGTTCATTTAACATAGCTAAAGAATAGATATAGACTTCTTTTGCTTGGCCTAATCTATCTACTCTACCTATTCTTTGGTTCATCGCTAATGGGTTTGGTGTAATAGAAAAATTCACAACTACATTACCGCTTTGTAAGTTGATTCCTTCAGTGAATTTTTCAGTTTCACATACTAATATAGCGTTATTTGATTTATCGTATCTATCCTCTATAGCCTTAGAACTATCATCTGTTGAATAGATAACTCTATTCTTATATTCGCTTCTATTTAATTCATTTCTAAATGCTAATAAGAATTCTCTTTCATATTTGATAGTTTCATAATCAAAGAATATAACTATCTTTTCGTTTGGATGATTCTTAAAAATCTTATAAAGATATTCAAGCTTTAAACTAAACGCATCTTTAGTTCCTCTAGCGTATGGAATTAAATAGTTTTCTATATCATCGCTAGTGCTCTTTAATGATTCATTTAAGAATGATAATACTCCTTGTTTTCTATATCCATTTATAGGAGTATCATCACAAACAGTTTTTATTATTGAATCGATAAGTAAAGAACTCATCGCTATTTGCGTTGTGTATCCTTCAGGTTTATATAATCTAGAATATTCTTCAATAGAATATGGCTTATTCTCGTTCTTTCTATATATAACTTCTTTTGATGGATCTATTACTTTAGAATAATCATATAATTTATCATAATCAACTGTAATAGTTCTTCCGTTAAAGTCAACTACATCCTTTTTGCCTGATGCCATTTTATTAGATGAAACAAAGTAGATGTTTTTAACGAACATGTTTCGTTTAGTTTTTTGCAAACTCTTCTTGCTTTGTCTAACCATTATCGGTCTTAAAACAGCGTTATGATAAGCGTTAGCGATATCTTTTGAAATTGCTTCATTGATATCTTTACCATCATCTGTTTCTGGATAAGTTTCTAAAAACTGATTAACATATACAATCTTTTTATCTAATTCTTCTGCGCCAAGCGCTTTATAACTATCAAGTTTTTTAGCGTTAGATAAATATTCTTCAAACTTGTTTTTATAATCATTTTCTACTTCGCTAATTTTAACGTGCTTGATGAATTCCATTACTGTTTTAGATTTTCTACATACAATCTCATAATAGTAATTTCTTTCTTTTTTGTATTCTTTAGATAAATCTTTTTCACTAGTCTTCTTAAAATCGCTTGGATTTCCGCCTTTACATCTGATGAAATACCAGAGTTTAAACATCTTTTCAAGATTGCCTGAATGAGGAGTTGCGGATAAGAGTAAACAGTATCCGTTATTATTATCTCTTTTTGTACGCATGAGTAAAGATAGAATATATAAAGCGTTTGTGTAATCAACTGACTCATCACTGCTTCTATCTAGGCAAAGATTGTGTGCTTCATCTACAATAATCGCATCAAAAATATATGAACCAAATGAACTATCCCAAGTTGAAAAGTTTTCTAGTGAAATTAGTAGAGGCTTAATTGGTCTAGTTCCTTCTTTATCAAGTTCACCCAATTCACCTTTTTTAGAAACATAAATATTTCCAACACCTAAGCCAAATTTAACTTCAAGTGTATATTTCCAGTGATCAATTAAGTGTTCAGGAACAACTACTAGTAAGCTTCTTACAAGATTACGAGCGCATAGTTCAGATAGAACTACACCAGCTTCATAAGTCTTACCAGCGCCAACCACATCCGCGAGTAGTCCAAATCCTCTTAATCTTTGAAGAAATCTTTTAGCAGCTCTTCTTTGATGGCTTAGTATTACGTTTCCGTTGATATGGATACCTGGTTCTTCCTTAATTCCATATTCACATCCATCATTTCTTCTATAGCCTTCAACCGATATTTTTAAATGATCAAAATCATCAATACGGTCTAATTCTTCCGCATTGAGTGATACATCATTCATTTCTTTATTGTATTGATATCTACTACCTTCCGCTATTTTATTAGCTTCTGTTTCTTTATTTGATTTAAATGGATTACCAGTGAAATCATATCTAACTTTCTTAGTAGTAGTTTCAGTTTTTTGAATATTGTCTTTCTTTTCCATATTCTAACCCATATATTCCGATTCAAATGAATCAACACCATTTAAGATGATACTTACACCTTTTTTATCTATATAGCCATAACTATTACGTACATTCACAAGTTCTACACCAGGATAAACTTTTCCTTCTTCAGTAACATCTAAATATACATAAACATCATAACCAAGATTTAAATCATATTGTTTAACACCATTTTTTAGTATATTAAAACTTGGTTTATCATTAGCGCCAGCTATAAGTTTTAAATCATATAAATTTTTTAATTTTTCATAAGTGCTTTTATCAGTGATCTTTATTACAGTCTTCCTATCAGCGTTTGGCACATCATAACTGATAATACCACTATGTTTTCTTGAATTAATTTCCGATTGTGTAACGTTCATAGAATAGATTGGTAAAGCTGAATTACAATAAGCTATTCTAGTTTGTGGGCTGAATACTCCTGAAGCATTCTTATTTCCGCCTAGATAGAACCTATACATTCCATTTATTCTTTGACCAGTAGTAATACTGGTTCCTTTTTCAATAAAGATTTCATAATAAACATATCTACTTATTGTTTGATAGTTTCTTTGAGTATGTGTTACTTCTGTTCCATATGTTAAACTGAAGACAGTTTCAATATCGTATTTTTCAGTAAACGCTAAAGATGCGCCCATCGCCGCAGCGTATGTGGAATCATCTTTTTTAGTAATATTCAAGTATGAACTATCATCAGTATCTATATCGATCATATGAACTTTGATATATCTATCTTTTCCTTTTTCTATTTTTTTCTTAAAATAGTCAAACAGTCCATATGTCTCTATTCCACCACCCGCAATAATCACCTTAGTAACATCTTTATTTCCAATATATTTAAGCTCACTTTCAATATAGTTAAGTAGCTTTTTAGCGACTCCTTTATTTCCAGTAATGCCTATCGCTTCAGCTAATTGTTCTGATGAATAGATATGGCTAATATTTACTTCAGATGGAATATTGATTGGAGCTTCAAATCCAGCACCTTGTGATGATATCAGTTTCTTAGTCATCTTGATATTTTCAGATAATATATATTGTTTTCCAACGGATATCTCTTCATTATTAGAACTATCAGTTCCAAATAATACTCTTTTTGAAACTACATTCTTTAAACTATCTGAAATCGCTCTATCGATATCGTTTCCACCGATTCTTTCAGGATCTTTATGTCCTTCTTTACCTTCAACATAGATTGCGACTTTACCATCTTTATCATTTACAGAAGCTTTTAATACGCTTATGTTTTGATCTCCAATTTCAAATACCAATACCTTATCATCTTTATCAATCAAATTTGTATGATAAGCGATAGCGCAAATCGCTCTAGTAGAATCTATTTTATAATCAACCTTTTTGTTGAATGCTTCTTCAATTATTCTAATTAATTCACTTCTATATGTTTTACCACTTGAAATAGGGTAAACTACACATAGTTCTATGTCAAAACTACTATCTAGTTGTTGTTTAATCATAAGAGATAGATATCTAAAATAATTAACGCATACTTCTCTTGGAGTTAAATTAGCAGTAAATGTATCCTTACTCTTTTCTAGTTTGTTTAAACTCTCTCTATCAGTAGTTTCAGGAAAATAGTATTTAGGAAATACTTTTTTATTATAAAAATAATCTTTATTGTTTAAAAATACACTATCTGACATTCCTGATGGCTTACTTAATAAAGACATTAGTTCTTTAATTTTAACTATGGTTGAAGATGTAGAGTTAAACCCATTATTAACATCATTCGCATATACCCAAGTTTTAGTTTCTTCTTCATATCTAGCGATTGAAGAGAAATTCTTTCTTATAACTTTATTTAATTCAACAATTTTACCAATATATGTTTTAAACCTAAACCCATTCTTCTCTCTATATGAAAACGCAATTTTAGTTGTGTCATTTCCTAAATCAATAGATACAACAGTTTTAATAGGCATAAGTTGAATCCCCCAAAAATACAAATAGTCAGTTTTATATATTCATATATAAACACGTCTCTATAATTATAGTCTAAAAACATTTCTATTTAAAGAAGAAAATCTTCTTTAATTAGATTATTGGATAAAATTTAGCCTTATTTTAACAAGAAAAACCCATTTTTTAATATATTTTATAATTAAATATTTAGAAAAAACGCTATACGTTATATAGGTATTTTTTTATCATTTATTTAAAAAATATAATATTGCATAAAATCATATTTTTTTGAAAAAATAAAAATAGACCAGTTTCCTGATCTATATATCAAATGCTTCTTTACTATGCCCTATAGCAATTACTAATATCAATAGTCTATCGTCTTCAATTTTACAAATAATTCTATAATCGCCGATCCTATACCTCCACTCTCCTACCCTATTTGCGCTTAATGGTTTGCCATGAAGCCTTGGATCAGTAGTTCCTTCTATGTTTTTCTTTAACCATAAAAGAATAATTTTTTGTGTATAAATATCTAATTTCTTTAATTGTTTTTTAGCGAATTTAGTAAATTCTATATGATATCTCATAATCCAATTTCCTTAATTAGTTCATCTAACGAATAAGTCTCTGGATTATTTTCATATTCTTTTAAAGCTCTATCAGTTAAAGCGATGTCATATTCATCTTCGATTTTTTCAAAAAAAGTTTTTTTAATAATATCACTTAAATTAGTACCATTTAATTTCGCGTACGCTTCCGCAAGTTTGCGTTCTTCATCTGTCATTCTAATAGAAATTACCATATTATTTTCCTCTCTTTTGTATTACATTGTAATACATTTAATTAAAATGTTTATCTTTTTTTAAAAAGACATGCGCCATTTAACGCATGTCTATATGTACTATAAAGTGTTTAGTTTACTTTTGCGAGAGTTGCGAAAGCTGAAACTGAATTAGCCGCAGATATAGCGTTAGTTTTAGAATCATATGATTCGCCAACAACTAAACATCTACCACTCTTAGCGTATAATTTGAATTGGAATTTTCCATTCTTATCTTGAACTACATAGAACTTGCCTTGAGTAACAGCTTCTTTAAATGAATCAATTTGTTGTAATAAAGAATCTTTAGTCTTGTAAGACATAGAACTACACAATACTTTACCATTAGACGCAACTAATCTGAATTCTACTTCATTTTCTCCATCGAATCCGTCTTCGTCAAATAGAATCTTTCCGCCTTCTTTATTATCCTGTTTTTCGATTTTGATTTCTTCCATTAAGTGTTGTGGATCTTCTTCTAATACTTCGATAGTAGAATTTAAAGCGAATTTCTTAAATGATTCAATAGCGCTTTGTGCTCTATCTTTTGAGTTATAGTTCGCAGATACCGCTAAGAGTCTCTTGTTTACTGCGTATAACTTGAATTGGAATAAATTATGTTTGTCTTTATAGATTGTAAAGTTACCTGTTTCAACATTCTTTTTAACTGTTTCAATAGCGTCTTTAGCGCCTTTTAAAGCTGTATAAAGTTCAGATGTAACTAATACTTCACCATTAGAAGCTTTTAACCTATATAGATACATATCACCTACGCTAAATACTTCATATTTACCAGGCCTAGTTGAAGTTTCTTGTTTTGGTTCTTCTTTTGGAGCTGGTTTTTCTTCTGCCTTAGGAGCTGGTTTAGGTGCTTCTTTAGTTGGAGCTTGAGTTGTAGTTTGAACTGGAGCTTCTTTTTTAACTTCATTAGTTTCAACCTTTTTAGGTTCTGGTTTTGGTTCCTCTTTTTTAGGAACTGATACTGAAGCTACGATAGATTCTTTTTTAGGCTGTTCAGTTTGAACAGGCTTTTTCTCTACTTGTGCCTCTTCTTTCTTTTTGTTTTTCTTCTTAAATAAATTCTTAAAACACATATTCTCTTGTCTCCTCTACTTATTTATATTGTAATTGATAAAGGTTATAATATCTACCTTTTATTTTTAATAATTCTTGATGATTGCCTTGTTCAACTATTTTTCCACCATCAATAAAGAAGATTATATCTGAATGTTGGATGGTAGATAACCTGTGCGCAACCATTAGAGTAGTACCGATTGTTTTAATCTTTTCTAAAGAATCCTGAATCAATACTTCAGTTTCAGTATCAATATTTGAAGTAGCTTCATCTAGAATAATCATCTTTGGCTTAAAGACTATTACTCTTGCGAAAGATAATAATTGTCTTTCACCTTGCGAATAGTTGTTTCCTCTTTCTTTAACTACTTCATCATATTTGTTAGGAAGTCTTTCTATAAATTTATCTGCGTTAACATATTTAGATGATTCAATTATTTCATCATCTGTAATATTTTCATCTTTAAGTGTAATGTTATCTTTGATAGTTCCACTAAATAAGAATACATCTTGTAACATTTCACCAATATTCTTTCTTAGTGAATGGATATCATAATCTTTGATGTTTATATCATCGATTAAGATTTCACCTTTTTGAGGATCATAATATCTACCAATTAAAGATAAAATAGTTGTTTTACCAGCGCCAGTAGGGCCAACAAATGATGCGGTTTGACCAGGATTAACTATAAATGACATACCCTTAATAATCCAGTCATCCTCTTTATATTTGAACCAAACATCTCTAAATTCAATCTTTCCTTTAAAGTCAGTTGCTTCTATTGGATTATCACTAAATTTTAAAGATGATTCAGTATCTAAAATAGTAAATATCTTTTCAGCTGATGCGAAAGCGCTTTGAAGAGTATTGTATTGTTGAGCTATGTTTTGAATAGGATTAAATAAGTTACCATTATATAGATAGAATGAATATAGAGCACCAACCGTTATTATTCCATCCATAACCATTGGACTACCGAAATAGAATATTAGTACGTTTCCAAATACGAATAACATATAGATGAATGGTCTAAATATACCAAATACTAATATTGTTTGATATCCCGCAAGAGTCTTATTTCTAGATAAAACATCAAATTCATTCATCTTAGCTTCTTCTTGATTGAATACTTGAGTAATCTTGATACCTGATAAGTTTTCACTTAAGAATGAATTAAGTTTTGAGTTAGAGAATGTCATTCTTCTGAAAGCTCTTCTTGAGAATCTTCTAAATAATATGACACTTATAACTAGGAATGGTGTTACTGATAAAGCTGCTAAACTTAGAAGTGGAGATGCGAACAACATTAAAATTAATGCGTATATTAATGTAGTTACTTCACTTACTAGTCTTACTAATACTTGAGAAAATAGGTTACTTAAAGAGTTTGTATCATTAGTTACTCTTGTGACAAATGTACCAACAGGTGTTTTATCAATTTCTTTTAAAGATAATGCTTCTATATGAGAGAATAATTCATTTCTTATATCGAATAATATCCTCTGTCCAGCTCTATTTAATAATAAGCTTCTTACATAAGTAATCACAATTGATACTATTACAAATATCACAAGTAATATACATGTCCCAAGAACATCTTTAAATACAGCGCCTTCTTGACTTATTTCATCTATTACATCACCAGATATCTTAGATACGTAACTCATCATAAATGAAGAAATCAAGACTGTTATAATTCCAAATATAAATGTTTTATAATATGGTTTTACATATACAAGTAATCTTTTTAAGACAACCCCATCTTTTAATTTTCTAGCGTTATCTTCTTCATAATATTTCTTGAAAGCTTCTTTATCCTGTCTTCTTTTTTCTTTTCTTTCAAGCTTTTGTTCTTTTGTTAACTTAGACACTTAAAACACCTCCTTCCTCTTCGAGTTTTTGAAGGTTATATGTCTCTCTATAAATCTCATTATTATCTAATAGATTTTGATGGCTATCGAATCCACTTAATATACCACCTCTATCTAAAACGATTATCTTATCCGCATCTTTAATAGATGAGATTCTATGAGCGATTAAGATAGTAGTTTTTCCTTTTCTTTCTTGTTTTAAGAAATTGAGGATTTCACTTTCTGTTTTAGTATCTACCGCACTTAATGAATCATCAAGAATAAGTAGATCAGGTTCTTTATATAACGCTCTAGCGATAGAGATTCTTTGTTTTTGTCCACCTGATACTGATACACCTCTTTCACCTAATACAGTTTCATACTTGTTAGGGAATTCCATGATATCTTGGTCAACTCCAGCGATTCTAGCTTTTTCTTTAACCTTTTCAATATCTATTTTTTTATTTGTTGATGAGAACGCTATGTTAGATTCGATATCTTTTGAATATAAGAAGTTATCCTGTGGAACATATCCAATATGAGAACGTAGTGATTCTATTGAATAATCCATAATATCAACATCATCAATAAATATCTGTCCTCTTTCAACATTGTATAATCTTAATAATAAGTTAACGAGAGTAGTCTTTGACGAACCAGTCTTACCAATAATTCCAATGAATTCTCCTTCATTAATCTTTAAAGAGATATCATTTAATGCGTATTGATTATCTACCGCATCAGGGAATTTAAATGATAGATTTTTAAATTCAATTTTTCCTTTTAGATTATCCGCTTTAACTGGATTTTCTGGTTCAATTAAATCAGACTTCTTTGAAAGATAATCATCAATACGTCTTAAAGACGCTTTACCCATTGATCTGATATTGATAATTTCAGCGATAGCGAACATTGGCCAAATCAGTGTGTCAAAATATGCGACAAGCTGAGTAGATTGACCAATATCTATTCTAAGAGCGTCATTATCCACTAATACAAAGTATGCGCCTAACGCTATTATTCCAACAAATATTGTCCAAATTAAAAGTTCAATTAAGTTATCAAATAAAACTGATAATTTTAGATAATGCATATTAACATTTTCATTCTCTTTATTCTTATTTTTGAAATCATGTAGTTCTCTAGCTTCTCTAACGAACGCTTTAACTACTCTAATTCCAGAGAATGATTCTTGAGTTAAATCACTTAATTCTTCAAATTTATCTTGTCTAGCTTTATATCTATCTTCCATCGCTTTGCCCATTGTTAATGCGAGAGTAAGGATTAACAAAAGTGGAACAAGCAAGATTAAAGTGATAATCCAGTTAATCTTAAACATTTCAGTAAGTACTAAAGGTATTAGAATGATAGTATCAAAAACCATCATAGTTCCCCAACCAAATGATTCTCTAACTGAATCTATATCGTTAATATAATAGCTCATTAACGCTCCAACTTTATTATCGTTATAGAATGATTGAGATAAAGTTAGAGTGTTTTTAAACATTCTATGTCTTAAATCTTCCGCTACTCTATGAGCGACTGTGAAGAATCCAACTCTCCACAAAAATCTTCCTACAAACGATATTGCGACAAGTAAAAGTATTAATCCACACTTTTCTAGTAAGAATTCATGAGTCATCGTTCCTTCTTTTAAAGCGTTTATAATATCTCCTATTATTCTAGGAGGCATTAAACTATCAGCGTAATCAACTACAACTAATGCAATTATACCTAAAAGGTACATATACCAATACTTGAGATAATATCTATTTATATTCTTTCCAAATATCATAAGAAATCATCTCCTTTCATCATTATTTCAAACATAATTAATTTTAATACTTAATCACATTATTGTCTATTTGAATAGACAAAAAATTCAATTATTTCTTTTTCCCTTTTATTACATATGATTTATCATCTTCATATGCATAAACTATCTCAAATAAATCTTTATAAAAATCAGCTTCTAGATTAACTTCTTTTAGATTCCTAGATAGTTCTATAGGCATACCATGGTGATGATTATCTAATTCTTTTCTTGATAATGAATGACAGATAATAAATTCACCATCTTTATTTAAATTTCTATAGATAGAATCTTTAAATTCATTAAGTAATACGAAATGTGGATATGCATTATAGATAATAATCTTATCAAAGCCACTACTATTATAGTCATAAAAGCTTTCGTTAATATAAGTTACATCTATATCTTTATGTTTTTCTTTAGCGATTTTTAACATTTCATTAGAAATATCAATTCCGTATACCCTAGTATTAGTTAAAGAATAAATAGTATCATCTAATATTCCAGTACCACATCCTACGTCAAGGACTTTATCACCAACATTTAATTTAATGTTATTAAAAACGACATCATAAGATTTAGTATTATGATTATCCCAAGATGATGATTTCTGATTAAAGAATTCTCTATTTACTGATTCAGTATCCTTTTTCATAAGCTCTCCAATTAATTTATAATATACAAAAAAGTACCAAATGGTACTTTTATGTATTACTCTACAAACGCAATCTTTAATACGTCTTCTAATTTAGAAACAGGGATGATTTCTAAGTTATCTTTTACTTCGCTTGGAATATCATCTAGATCTCTTAAGTTTTCTTGAGGGATTAATATTGTCTTTAAATTAGCACGATTTGCGGCTATAGATTTTTCTTTTAATCCACCGATAGGTAGAACTCTTCCTCTTAAAGTGATTTCACCAGTCATACCTAAATCATGGCGAACCTTTTTATGAGTGAACGCGCTTGCGATAGCGGTAGTCATAGTGACACCAGCTGATGGACCATCTTTTGGTACAGCGCCTTCAGGAACATGAACGTGAACATCTAATTTTTCAAAATATTCTTCGTTTATTCCAAGTTCCTTAGCGTGGCTCTTAACCCAAGAATATGCGGCCATCGCAGATTCTTTCATCACATCACCTAATTTACCAGTTAATTGAAGTCCACCTTTTCCTTTATAAGTTGTTACTTCGATTTGTAAAGTGTCACCACCAAATTGAGTGTACGCAAGTCCAGTCACAACTCCAACCATATCTTCTTTTTCTGCTTCATTATTCATGAAAATCTCTTTTCCTAAATATGAAGGAATACTTGAAGCATCTACAGTAACTTTTTCAAGCTTTTCAGATAGAATCTTTCTTATCGCTTTTCTTACGATTGAACCTGTCGCTCTTTCAAGCTGTCTTACACCAGCTTCTCTAGTGTAATGTTTAATCATATACATAATAGCGTCATCAGTAATTTCTAGTTTAGATTTTTCTAAACCATTAATCTTGATTTCTTTATCTATTACATGAGTTTTAGCGATATGGAATTTTTCAATTTCTGTATAGCTAGATAATTCGATAACTTCCATACGGTCAAATAATGGCGCTGGGATGTTTTCAGCGTAGTTCGCAGTACAGATGAACATAACTTTAGATAGATCGTAGTTTTCTTCTACATAGTGATCACTAAAGTTCTTGTTTTGTTCAGGATCTAATACTTCCAAAAGTGAAGCGCTAGGATCTCCCTTATAGTCGCTTCCAACCTTATCTATTTCATCTAGCAAGAATACTGGATTAGTTACACCAGCTTGAATCATACCGTTGATGATTCTTCCTGGGAGAGCACCTATATATGTTCTTCTATGTCCTCTAATTTCCGCTTCATCCTTTAGTCCACCTAAAGATTGTTTAACAAACTTTCTTCCAAGTGCTTTAGCGATAGATTGAGCGAGTGTTGTTTTACCAACTCCTGGAGGACCAACAAAACATAATATAGTTTGTGGATTTGTATTTGTATAAAGTTTAACTGATAGATATTCAAGAATTCTATCTTTAACTTTATCTAATCCAAAGTGTGTTTCATCTAACTTAGCTTTAGCTTTATCGATATCTACTTCATCAGTAGTTTCTTTATACCAAGGAATTTCAATTAGAGTATCTAGATAAGTTCTAATCATTCCTGATTCAGGTGAAGCGCTCGATATACTTTGATAACGTCTAAGTTCTTTTAAGCAGTGTTCTTCAACAGACTTAGGCATTCTAGCTTCTTTAATTTTCTTTCTTAATGTTTCAATATCTGTTGTGGCGTTATCAACATCGCCTAATTCTTCTTGAATAGAATGGATTTTTTCTCTTAAATAATATTCTTTTTGAGCTTTTTCCATCTTTTCTCTTACATCTCTTTCAATCTTATCGTCCAATTCTTTACGATAGAAGATTGAATCAATATCAGTTAGTAACTTATTTAATCTTTCATTAACTTGAAGTTCTTCAAGATAAGGATATAATTTCTTTTCTAAACTGATTAGATTAGATGCGAGAACATCAGAGAATATAGCGGCGTCAGTCTTTTTATTTATTTCTTCAAGAACTTGTTTAGTGTTCTTTAAGAAAGAACCACCTTTTTCTAAAACTAATTGATTTAATTTTTTGACTAAAAAGTTTTCAGTATCCTGAT
>CALCVH010000174.1 GCA_937907585.1 uncultured Bacillota bacterium
TGTTCAAAAGATTTATTTGAATTTATAGAATCATCTAAAGATATCAAAAAAGATATTGATAGAGTAATTTATGAATCACTGTTGATTAAAAGAAGCGTAGTTGAAAGGGACGAATTTGAATCTAGTTATAGAAAAGTATTAAACTTTGGACATACTATAGGTCACGCGATAGAAGCTTATTCAAATGGATTAGTTAGGCACGGTGAAGCAGTATCTATCGGTATGAACTATATGCTTGGTAAAAATATTAAAAGTAGGGTAATTAACTTACTAAATAAATATAATTTACCTACTACAACTACTTATAACCTTGATGACTTTATGGGTATTATCAAATTTGACAAAAAAAGAAACAATGATTTTATTGATATAATAATTTCAAAAGAAATTGGAACTTATGAAATTAGAAAAATAAAAATAGATGAATTAAAGGAGGCACTTAAGGATGAATACATTTGGTAAATTATTAAGAATATCTATGTTTGGTGAATCTCATGGAGCAAAGATTGGTATTACTATCGATAATATAACTCCAGGTTTGCCAATAGATCAAAGCTTCATAAAAGAATGCTTATCTAAAAGAAGACCTACAGGTCCAAACGAAACACCTCGTGTTGAAATTGATGATTTCGAAATAGTATCTGGAGAATTTAATGGATTCACAACAGGTGCTCCACTTACGATTCTTATCCCTAATAATGATACTAAACCATCAGATTACGATAAAACATTAGGTTTAATGAGACCTGGACACGCTGATTATACGTCTCATATAAAATACTCTGGATATGAAGATTATAGAGGCGGAGGTCATTTCTCAGGTAGATTAACAGCCGCAATTGTTGCGGGAGGCGCAATTGTTTTACAAGCACTAGAAAAAATAGGAATTAAAATTGGCTCTCATATTTTAAAAATAAGAGATGTTGAAGACGATAAATTTACTGATATCGAAAACCAAATAGATGAATTAAATGAACTATATTTTCCAGTAATTAACCAATCTGTATTAAAGGAAATGAGTTCTATAATTACAGAAGCTAGGTTAAGCAATGATTCTGTTGGCGGAATTATCGAATGTGGTATTACTGGACTTCCTGTAGGATTAGGTGAACCTATGTTTGATTCAATTGAATCAGTATTATCTCACGCAATGTTTTCAATAGGTTCAGTAAAAGGAATTGAATTCGGAGATGGATTCAATTTTGCGAATCTCTTAGGTAGCGAAGCAAATGACGAATTATTTTATGAAAATAATAGGGTTCAAACTAAAACTAACCATAATGGCGGTATAAATGGTGGTATATCAAATTCAATGCCTATACTATTCAATGTAGTAGTTAAACCTACCGCATCTATTAGTAAAGCACAGGATACTATCAACATCAATACACGTAAAAATGATGTGATAGAAATTTCAGGTAGACATGATCCTGCGATTGTTAGAAGAATAAATATTGTATTGCGTAGTATGTCTGCCTTTGTTATAGCTGATTTTCTTATACAAAGATATGGAATCAATGTATTAAGGGAAGGATTTAATAAAAATAATTAATTATTGTGGAATATGGGTTGATTGGAGAAAAGCTTAAACATAGCTTTTCAAGTGAAATACATAATAAAATAGGTAATTATACATATGAAATTAGAGAGATTAGTAAAAATAATCTCCCTGATTTTATGTGTAACAAAAACTTTAAAGCAATCAATGTAACTATTCCATATAAAAAAGATGTGATCAAATATTTAGATTACATAGATGAAAGCGTAACTAATATAGGCGCATGTAACACTATAGTTAATAAAAACAATAAACTATATGGTTATAACACTGATTATTTAGGAATACTTGAATTAATCGAATATAACAATATAGATATAAAAAATAAAAAATGCGCTATTTTAGGTACAGGTGGAACCGCAAATACCGCTAAATATTGTCTAAATTTATTAGGGGCTAAAGAAGTATTGTTAGTTTCAAGATTTGATAAACTTGACACAATCACATATAACGAATTAAAAACAATCCATAAAGATATAGAAGTTATATTTAATACAACACCTAAAGAAATGTATCCAAATGATGAAGAAGAAATTCTAGACTCATTAGATGAATTTGATAATCTATACGCAGTAATTGATACAATTTATAATCCGCTTCATACTAATTTAGTACTTAAAGCTAAAGAAAAGAATATCAAATGTTGCGGCGGATTATATATGTTAATATCTCAAGCGTTTTACGCATCAGAACTATTTCAAGATGTTAAACTAGATAAATCTATTATAGATGATATATATAATGAATACATAAAATCTAAAAGAAATATAGTATTTATTGGAATGCCTGGATCAGGTAAATCTACTATATCAAATAAATTAGCTGGTGTACTACATAAAAAATTTATTGATACAGATGAAGAGATTAAAAAAATAATCGGTATGGAAATATCTGATTATATTAATCAATTTGGCGAAAATAAGTTTAGAGATATAGAAGAATTTATTATAAAAAATCTATCAATAAGACAAGGAATAATTATCGCAACAGGCGGTGGCTCAATTCTTAGAAAAATTAATATTGATAGGTTAAAAAGAAATGGATCAATATATTTTATAAATAGATCTTTAAACAATCTTAAAATATCTAAATCTAGACCTCTATCATCAAATTATGATGATTTAAAAAAGAGATATATGGAAAGATATGAATTATATCAAAAATATAAAGATATAGAAATAGATGGCGATTTAGAACTTAACGATAAGATTAAGCTAATCCTGGAGGAAATATGAGAATACTCGTATTAAATGGCCCTAATATCAATTTCTTAGGTATTAGAGAAAAAGATATATATGGAACTGATACTTACGAAACATTAGTAAATACTTTATTAGAACATGTATCAACAATCAATATTGATATTGAAATATATCAATCAAATCATGAAGGTGATTTAATAGATAAAATCCAAGAAGCATACTACAAAGGATTTGATGGAATAGTATTTAATCCTGGAGGATATACTCATACCTCTATATCTATTAGAGATGCGATTAAATCAGTATCAATTGATACAGTAGAAGTTCACTTAACTGATATAAATAATAGAGAAGATTTTAGAAAAATATCTTATATAAAAGATGTATGTATTAAAACGATTAGTGGTAAAGGAATTAATGGCTATATTGAAGCACTTGATTATTTAAAAGAATATAATGAAAGTAAGAATAAATAAATCTGTATTAAAAGGAAATGTCGATATAATTGGTTCAAAATCTTATGCGCATAGATATATAATTGCGTCTTTTTTATCAAGAAAAGAAAACCGATTATTAAATGTTCCATTGTCAGATGATATTATTACTACATTGAACGCAATTAAAGCACTAGGCGCAAAATATAGTATTCTAGATAAAGATACTGTATTAATCAACTATGATGAATCTAGATTTAATGAGATTGAATGTCTTGAATCAGGCTCCACATTAAGATTTATGATTCCAGTTTCTTTATATTTATATGGAAA
The DNA here is from genome assembly GCA_937907585.1 of uncultured Bacillota bacterium. GTDB lineage: Bacteria > Bacillota_I > Bacilli_A > Izemoplasmatales > UBA1188 > UBA1188. The sequence continues at coordinate 3,528 of CALCVH010000174.1, forward strand.
ATCTAGATTTAAAGTATCTTATAGATTATTTAAAAGAGGAATAGAAGAATATAAACATATCTTTAAAAATAAGAATATAGAGATAAAAACAGAAAATAACATTATAGAACTTAATGGAATTATAACTCCAGGGGTATATAATGTTGATGCATCAAGTTCTAGTCAATATGTTTCAGGAATGTTATTTGTGCTACCTTTACTTGACGGAGATAGTGTATTAGTTCTTGATAACCAAATAAATTCTAAACCGTATATTGATATCACTATATCTGTATTAAGAGAATATGGAATTAATATAGATATGATTGATAATAAAATATTTGTAAAAGGCAATCAATCATATAATAATTTTGTCCATTATGTTGAAGGAGATTATTCTAGTGCTTCCTTTATTGATGCGTTCAATTATTTTGGTTCAAATGTCAAAATAAATGGTTTAAATAACGATTCTTTACAGGGGGATAAGAAATATATAGAATATTTTAGTCAATTAAAAAATAAATATAGTGTAATTGATGTATCTAATTCAATAGATCTTGCGCCAATATTATTTGTATTCGCATCATTAAAACATGGTGGTAAGTTTACTGGAACAGATAGATTAATGATTAAAGAATCGAATAGAAGTGAAGCTATAAAAGAAGAATTAGGTAAGATAGGAATAGATATAGAGATTGGAAATAACTTTGTTATTATAAACCAAAATGACATAAAAATTAAAAACGTATGTTTTATTTCACATAATGATCATCGAATCGCAATGGCTCTATCTTTATATTCAACTATAATGAATATAGAAATAGATGATTATGAATGTGTAAATAAATCATATAAAGAATATTTTGATGTATTAAAATCTTTAGGAGCGGATATATATTATGAATAAAGTATTAATTGTAGGATTAGGTTTAATTGGCGGAAGTTACGCTAGATGTTTAACTAAAGCTAATATAGATGTTTATGCGATTACAAAAAATGAAGATGATATTATTTATGCTAAAGAAAATAACATTATAAAAGATGGCTATGCATACGTTTCTAAAGATTTTGTGAATAGTTTTGATAGAATTATATTCTGTTTATATCCTAAAACAATGTTAGAATGGGTAAAAGAATATAAAGATTATATTAAAGATGGCGCAATAATAACTGATGTATCTGGCGTTAAAGGTGAAATCTTATATCAAATTCAAGATTTATTAAAAAATAAAGCTGAATTTATAGGATCTCATCCTATGGCTGGAAAAGAGAAACCTGGAATCAAAGAATCAGATGAATCATTATTTTTAAATGCGAACTTTATTATTACACCTACAAAAAATAACACTAAAGAAGGGATAGAGTTCGCTAGAACCATAGGCAAAATCATCTCTTCTAAACAACAAACGATCTTAACTCCAGAAAAACATGATGAAATGATTGCGTTTTTATCTCAGTTAACACACGCTATCGCAATAAGTTTAATGACATCTAACGATGATTACGAAAACTTAGTATTATATACCGGAGATTCATTTAGAGATTTAACTAGAATCGCGAATATAGATGAAAACTTATGGTCAGAATTATTCTTATTAAATAAAAAAGAATTAATTGAATCTATAGATAAATTTATAAAGGAATTAAATAATCTTAGAAATAATATAGTAAATGATGATGTTGAAAAAATAAAGAATCAAATGAAAACATCTACATATAGACGTAAATTTTTTAATAAAAAATAGGAAGTATTGAATATGAATATGGATTTTAAAAGAAAACTACCAACTCCTTTAGAAATAAAGAAATTATATCCTTTAACTAAAGGAATGGAGGATATTAAAAATAAAAACGATATAGAGATTAAAAAAATTTTTTCTGGAGAATCAGATAAGTTTTTATTAATTATTGGCCCATGTAGCGCTGATAGAGAAGATGCGGTAATTGAATATCTTCATAAACTTAAAAACGTATATGAAAAAGTAAAAGATAAAATCTTTATTATTCCAAGAATATATACAAATAAGCCTAGAACTAGCGGTACCGGATATAAAGGAATGCTTCATCAGCCTGACCCACATAAAGATCCTGATATGTTAAAAGGATTAATTGCGATTAGAAAATTGCATATGAGAGCTTTAGAAGAAACAGGATTTACATCTGCGGATGAAATGTTATATTCAGAAAACCATAGATATTTATCTGACCTACTAGGATATGTTGCGGTAGGAGCGAGAAGTGTAGAAGATCAACAACATCGTTTAACCGCATCAGGATTAAATATTCCAGTAGGAATGAAAAACCCTACATCAGGCGATATTGCGGTAATGTTAAATTCAATTAACGCAGCTCAACATGGACATATGTTTATATATAGAGGCTGGGAAGTAGAATCAAAAGGAAATCCTTACGCTCACGCTATTCTAAGGGGCTATGTTGATAAAGATGGAAATAACCATTCAAACTATCATTATGAAGATTTGTTATTATTAACCAAATTATATACTAATGACCATTTTAAGAATCCCGCAGTCATAGTTGATTGTAACCATGCGAATTCTAATAAGCAATATTTAGAACAAATTAGAATAGCGAAAGATGTATTATATTCAATGTCACAGAACGCTGATATCAAAAAATTAGTTAAAGGACTAATGATAGAATCATATTTATTAGATGGTAGACAGGATGTAAATGAGAGTTCTATATATGGAGTATCAATCACTGATCCATGTTTAGGTTTTGAAAAGACTGAAAAACTGATATTTGATATATATAATACATTAAAAAATATGAATTAAATTACTTTGTAATTTAAAAGAATATATTGTTATTTATAACCAAATTATATTTTATTAATATTATGAGACAAATTAATAAAGAAAATAAACAAAATAAACATGTATATACTTATACTTTTAAGGTAAATAAATCTGATTTATTGTTGGAATTTTTGTTACGCAAGATTCCAAACTCAAGAAATGCGATAAAAGGCTTATTATCTAAGAATATGGTGCTAGTAAATGGAAGTGTTGTTAGACAATTTGATTATCCATTATGTAAAGATGATGATGTTAAAATATCAAAATATCCAATAAATACTCCTAATCAAGCATTAAAATCTAGAATTAAAAAAGAAGATACAATAGATGTATCTAAATATATTATCTATGAAGATGATAACTATATTGCATTTAATAAGCCATCTGGACTATTATCTGTAGAATCTGATAATGATAATAATTCTTTATATAAGTTAGTAAATGATTATTTAATAATAAAAAATAAAAAATCTAGACCTTATCTTCTTCATAGAATAGATAAAGATACATCAGGTGTTATTTTATTTACTAAATCTATCAAACTACATTCTAAGCTAAAAATGCATTGGAATGAAGATATAAAGTTAAGAGAATACTATGCTTTAGTTCTTGGTAAATTAGATAAGAAAAAAGGTACAATTAAATCTTATTTAAAAGAAAATGTAAATAATATTGTATATTCTACAAATGATCCTAATGGAAAACTCGCTATTACTAATTATGAAGTCATTAAAGAAAATGATGAATATTCTTTATTGAAAGTAACTATTGATACTGGAAGAAAGAATCAAATAAGAGTCCATATGAGCGACATAGGTCATAAAATTGTTGGCGATACTAAATATGGTAAAGATGAAGGACCAATTGGTAGACTTGGTCTACATGCATCTAAATTTATTTTCTATGATCCTATAACTAAAAAAGATATAACAATTGAAGCTAAAATTCCTAATATATTTTATAAGGTGTTTAACAATGAATAATATTAAACTCACAACTATGTGCATGATCTATAAAGACAATAAAGAATTCTTGGTTCAAAACAGAACTAAAAATGATTGGCCAGGAATAACATTTCCAGGTGGAAAAGTAGAAAAAGAAGAACTAATTACTGAATCATGCATAAGAGAGGTCAAAGAAGAAACAGGATTTATGATATCAGATTTAGAATGTATGGGATATTTTGAATGGAATACAATAGAAGCTGATGTTAGACATCTTACAATTCTATTCAAAACTAAGACTTTTAAAGGTGATTTAAAAGGTTCTAAAGAAGGAGAAGTATTTTTTATAGAAGAAAAAGACTTAGATAAGTATGCATTATCTAATGATTTTCTAGATATATTTAAATGTATGAAGTTATAAAATTATGCAAAAGAAAAGTTTAATCAATTTCATTCTGACAATGTTAAAGATAGGTTTATTTACTTTTGGCGGTGGCTATGCGATGATCGCTCTTTTACAGAATGAATTTGTAGAAAAGAAAAAATGGATAACAAAAGAAGAATTTTTAGATATGGTTGCGATTGCGGAATCTACTCCTGGACCAATCGCTATAAATTCCGCAACCTATTTAGGATATAAATTCTTTAAATTCTTTGGTTCATTATTTGGCACAATCGCAGTTTGTATTCCATCTTTTACAATTATCTATATTATTTCATTATTCTTTGATAAATTTATTGAACTAGAATATGTTGGATATGCGTTTAAAGGCATT
>CALCVH010000175.1 GCA_937907585.1 uncultured Bacillota bacterium
TTGATGCGTTAAAATCTTCAATATATCTCAAAATATCGATTTCTTTAATGAATGTATTATTTTGTTGCGTTTACTTTTTCAATTAAGTAACTTCATTGAAACTTCATTGATAGTTTCATAATCAATTCATGATAATTAAGTAAGAAATATTAATTAATAAAGGAGTTGGCTTTTGTAACCACAAAAACCGGTTATAAAACAACATACCAATCAAATATATTACATTGTATAATAGTGTTGCGTCTATAATAGATAATATTTAATGAATATATTATTTTATAACGTGTTCAAAGGATTACAATATGCCATATCTATATTTGTTGTTAACTGTATTTTTATCTTCATCGACATCTATTTTTGGAAAATTTTATAATATTAAAAATAAAGAATATAAAGATCCAATATCAATATACAATTTGATTTTTATAACTAGTGTTCTTATTACGTGGGGAATTATATATTTTATTGATTTTTCATTCAATCTAAATGTGTTAATATATTCCTTTTTATTTGGATTATTTTTTGTTTTAGCGAACATAGGAACCATTAACGCTATTAAGAATGGTCCTGTGTCTATATCTACATTATTTATTAATCTATCTCTAATAGTCACATCTATTTGGGGATTATTATTTTGGAATTCACCATTTAAAATTACTACTTTAGTAGGACTATTATTAGCTTCTATCTCAATGTTCTTATGTATTTTTGAAAAAGGAGAAAACGCTAAAGCATCCATAAAATGGATATTATTTGTACTTTTATCTTTCTTAGGAAACGCAGGATGCGCTATCGTTCAAAAAACACAACAAATAGTTTTTAATGGAGAATATGGAAAGATGACAATGTTCTTCGCAACACTCGTTTCATCTATTTTCTTTTTAATAGTATTTATTGTAAAGAAGAAAGAAAATTTAAAAGATATAGTTAGAAACAAATGGTATTTTCCTCTTCTTGCAGGAGTCGGTAATGCGCTTCTTAATACTTTTGTAATAATATTAGCTTCAACATCCCTTTCACCAAGCTTAATATATCCTACAATTGGTGTTGGAGGATTAATATTTGTTTTGATAATATCTATATTTGTTTTTAAAGAAAAAATAAAATTGGTAAAATGGATCGGGATTGTTATAGGAATAATAAGTACCATCCTATTAGCTTTATAAAAGAATAAAAGATATTGGTTAAATTTCAATGTCTTTTTAATAACCACAAAAACCAGTTATAAAAGAGAAGTGATTTATTCGTAAATACATTATAGAATATTATTGTAAATAACTTTTTATAGAGGAACATTATGAGATTCGAATATAAAAACAAACATTTTTATAAGAATGGTAAAGAATTTTATCTTATAGGCGGAGAAATAGCGTATTTTAGAATAGATGATAAAGATTTAAAGAATAGAATGTCTTTATTTAAAAAAGCTCATGGAAACACTGTTCTAACATCAATTCCCTGGAGCGTTCATGAAAAAGAGGAAGGCATAATTCTTTTTGATAATGAAAATGAAACTAATTTAAAATATTTTTTAGAATGTGCTAAATCACTTGATTTATTGGTCTATCTTAGACTTGGACCACTAGTATATACAGAATTAATAAATGGTGGAGTTCCTGAGTGGTTATTTGAAAAATATCCAAATACTAGATGTCAAAGGAAAGATGGAACCTTTATTAATGAATTAAGTTATTTAAATCCTAATAGTTTATTAAAATTTAAACCATTCTTTAAATCGATTTTAAATGAAATAAAACCATACTTGGTTTCGAATGGCGGACCTGTAGCTATCCTTCAATTAGATAATGAGTTAGGTGGAATCCATACATGGAATGGAACTTTAGATTATAATAGAGAAGCAATGGGATTTTTAAAAGAAGATGGTATATACACGAAATATATTACAAATAAGTATAAAGATATAAAAACGCTAAATAAATCGTATGGAACTAACTATAATGAATTCAAAGAGATTGATCCATGCGTATTAAATGTTGAGGGCGAGTATAAAGCAAGATTTGAAAAAGATTATCATGATTTTTATTGTAAATCTTTATCTATCTTTTATCAAAAATTATTATCTTGGGTTAGAGAAGAAGGAATAAAAGAAATAGTTTGTGCTAATGCTGCAAATGCATATCTTTTAAATTATATGAAAGAGCTATCTTTTGATTTATCTAACGAAAACTTCTTTATCGGTTTTGATAATTACTATTGTCTTGATGTTAATTGGCAGAATGTTTCTCCGACTCCTAAATGGTATATGAAAAATTTATATGCAGCAGATGCGCTTAATGAGATGGGATATCCATTCATTACTTTAGAAATGCAGTTAGGTTCTTATTCAGAAATGCCTCCAGTACTGGAAGAAAATGTATATGAGTGGGGAATGTTGAATATTGCTTTAGGAATGAAAGGAATAAGTTATTATCTATTTGCTGGTGGGAATAATCCATATAACTTAGGCTCTACAAGCGAAATATATGATTGTCAGGCTCCGATCAGATATGATGGCGTCATTAGAGACCATTATTATTCTTTTAAAAAGATTAATAAATTTATTATTGATAATAAATGGTTATTAAATGCTGAAAGAGTTAATTCTGTTCAACTCGGTTATGAGTGGCAATCAATGAGAGGAAACGATTACGTTAAAAATCTTAATCTATCAAACACTTTATTATGTGAAGACAATTTAATTAAATGCTTATCATATACATTGATGTCTTCATCATATAGCTACTGTTTTAAAGAGCTAACGAATGAACTAAATATATCTAAACCATTAATTGTAATGGGAACTGACAATATGTCTACTAAAGCTCAAGAGAATATAGTTAATTTTATTAAAAATGGTGGTAACGTTCTATTTATGAATACATTACCTTATTTAGATAATTCGTTCAATAAATGTACTATATTAAAAGATTATATAGGAGATATAAAAGAGTCTAGTAATACATCTAGACAGTTTTATATAACTTTTAACAATAAAAAAATATATATGACAATAAACAATAGAATAATGGAGACTTATCCTAGTGATGCTAGAGTGTTTGCATATAACGATAAAGGCGCATTAGGAATAGAATTAAAGAGAGGAAAAGGCAAAATACTCTATTTTAATGGATATTGGAATTTAGAAAATACTATGCAAGTAAACGCTACGGAAGAGATATTAGCTTTGTTTAATACTAAGAAAAATGTGTATCATTCAAATCCAAATATTTACGCGCTAGTGTTATCAGATGGAACAAATAAAGGATTATTTTTAATAAACTTATATACTGGTAAACAGACAAGCGACATTAAAGTATATGACAACAATAAAATTATTGATATTGGTAATGTTAAATTAAATGCGTCATCTGTTAAATTTATTAAGCTTGGAGAATGATATGATTAAAAGACTTGGAATAATGATTGATTGTTCAAGAGATGCTGTATATAGAGTAAACACGCTTAAAAGATTCATAGATATTATCTCTAAAATGGGGTTTAATACATTAATGTTATATACAGAAGACACATACTCTTTAGATAATGAACCATATTTTGGATATATGAGAGGAAGATATTCTAATTCTGAAATTAAAGAGTTAGATGATTATGCATATAGTAAAAACATAGAGCTAATTCCTTGTATTCAGACGCTTGCGCATCTATCAAGTGTTTGTAGGTGGCAAGAATATTCTAATGAATGTGTTGACGGGAACGATTCCTTATTAGTTGGCGCCAACAAAACACATGAGCTTATAGAAAAGATGTTTAAATGGGCTAATGAATGTTTTAGGTCAAAATATATTCATATTGGTATGGATGAGGCTTTTTCGGTAGGAACGGGTAGATATTTAAACGATTTTGGATATGAACCACAATATAAAATATTATATAAACATTTACTAAGAATAGAGGAAATAGCGAAAAAATACAATAAAATCTGTTTGCTTTGGTCAGATATGTTTGTAAAAAACGCAAACAACGGCGAATATTACCCAAATGAGTTTAAAATGACTCAAGAAATCATAGATTCAATTCCAAAAGATATGGAATTAATATATTGGGATTATAACCATACTGATAAAGAACATTTTTTAAAACAAATTGAACGACATAAAAAATTTAATAATAAATTATGGTTTTCTGGTGCTGTTTGGAGCAATCTTGGCTTTTCTCCACATACAGAATATTCCAATAAGTGTTTAAACGCATCAATTAATGCTTGTTTAGAAAAAGATATAGAAAATATTCTGATTACTTCTTGGAAGGATGATGGTGCTGAATCATCTTTGTTTGTAATTTTAAGAACACTAGCTTATGTATCATCTATTGTATATAAGAATGATGAAAAAGAAATATTTGAGAATGCCACAGGTTGGAGTTATGACGATTTTAAATTATTGGATTTGCCAGATTATGTTTATGGGGAACCATCTTTAAATAATCCGTGTAAATACGGGTTATATAATGACCCATTCCTTGGACTATTAGATTATCACTTGAAAGAAATTGATAAAGATTATTTTAATAAATTATCTACTGATTTATATAATGCTTCAAGAAATAAAGAATATGAATATATATTTGATACAATCATAAAACTTTGTAATGTAATGAAATTCAAGATGGATTTAGGGCTTATAACTAGAAAAGCCTACAAGGAAAATGATGTTTCTAAATTGAAAGATTTAGTAGATAACGTATATCCTAGTTTAGAAAATAGCATAGAAGAACTTCATATTGCGTTCTTTAATCAATGGATAAAAGAATGCAAATTTAATGGTTTTGAAGTTCATGACATTAGATTAGGCGGTCTTAAAGAAAGAATAAAACATTGTAGAGAAATGCTGATTAAATATCTTAATAAAGAAGTAAAAGAAATTGAACCATTAGAGGAAGAAATTCTTCCTTATGAATTAAATAAAGAAAAAGGAGAAGGAGTGCTTTTAAGTATCTGGATGATGACATCCATGACTAAGCCTTGGAATTAATATGATTAAAGTAGGTTTATATTCTTGCGGATTACATACATATTGGGATCAATTTGATGGTTTAAAAGAAAGATTAATTGGATATTGTAATTATATCGCCAAACGAATAGAAGAAGAAAATGGTGTTACAGTTTGTAACTATGGAATGGTTGATTCATTTGAAAAAGGCATGGAATGTGGTGAATATTTTCTTAAAGAAAATGTTTCTATTATATTTATGCATGTCGCAACATATTCGCCTTCATCAAATTGTTTGCCTATTCATAAAACATGTAAAGCTAAAACCGTTATACTTAATTTACAGCCATCTATAAAAATCAATTATGATATGACAGATACTGGTGAATGGCTAGCTCATTGTAATGCGTGTGCTGTACCTGAAATGACAAATTGTTTGAGAAGAGCCAACATTGATTTTGATATAGTTAATGGTCTTCTAGGATTGAAAGAAAATCCGAAATTAACTAAAACAAATGAAATTACAGTTGATAGAATAGAATCAATCAATGCGTGGAAAAAGATAAATGAATGGGTAAAAGCTGCAAAACTTGTTGGTTCATTAAAAGGGAAAGTATTTGGCTTTCTTGGAAACTATTATGATGGAATGCTTGATATGTATAGTGATTTTACTTTACTTATGAGTAAGTTTGATATTCATATTAAAATTCTAGAAATGTGTGATGTAAAAAGGAATTTTGATAAGGTAACTGATAAAGAAATAGAAAAGATGCTTGAAGTAATTAAGGACAGATTCCAGATTGGCGGTGTTAAAAGCAACGCTCAAGAGATTAAGATGCCTACAACTGAACAACTTAATTATTCAAGCAAAGTAGCATGTGCGTTAGAAAGACTAAAAGATGAATATAGTCTTGATGCGCTAGCTTATTATTATCATGGGACAGATGGATATGAATATGAAGAAATACAATCAGGATTCATTGTTGGATGTTCTTTGTTGACTATGAACCATGTTCCTGCAGCAGGAGAAGCAGATATAAAAACATGTATCGCAATGAAGATATGTGATCTATTATCGCTCGGAGGCTCGTTCTGCGAAATTGTTACAACTGATTATGATAAAGGAACAATTTTAATTGGTCACGACGGTCCTTTCCATATTGATATAGCACAGGATAAACCAATTTTAAGAGGCATGGAAGTTTATCATGGAAAGAAAGGAAAGGGAATAAGTGTTGAAGCAAAAGTAAAAAACGGTCCAGTTACTACCCTTGGAATAGCACAAGACGAAAATGGAAAGATCAAATTTATAGTATCTGAAGGAATCGCAAAAGACTATGAAATTATGAAGATTGGTAACACTCAAACACATGTAGATTTTGGAATGTTGCCAGATGAATATATGGATAAATGGTTTATTAATGCGCCAACTCATCATTTCGCGCTTTCAATCGGACACAATAAAGATCTATTATTAAAAATAAGCAAATTACTAGAAATAGAAACTGTTGTAGTTAATTAATATAGTAACTATGCGTAAATATTGCGCACGATAAAAAATATAAGGCGCAAATTTTGCGCATTTATAATTGACAATATGCGCAATCTTTAAATGATAAGCAAAGACGAGATTTATGCTCGTTTTTTTCTGTGTGCACTTTATTTAACGAAATAATACGGAGCTTTCTAATAGCCTTCTATACTTTTAAAAACTTAAATTATTCATATTATAATTAAATTTTTAATATAAACAATCAAAGAAAATAATCAAATGCCTAATATTTTCTAGTTTTACTTGATTTTTTCTATTGTTTGTTTTAGGCAAATCATTAATAATTCAATTGAAGAAACCTATTTATTAATTTTGAACGGAGATGTTTTTATGAAAAAAGGTATAATTGCTGTCGTTTTTTGTTGCATACTTTTCTTTATTTTTGGATGTGAGGATGATACAAGTATGGACAATAAAAACGATAACACTACATTAAAAACAGAAAGCAGTATGACAACCGATAATACGAAAGTTCTTCCAAAAGAGACAATGCCTGATTTCGAAAATACAGGCAAAGAAATATTAATTGGAGTATGGGGTGGCATTCCTGTTCAATGCTCTATACTTAAAAACGATGAAGTAGAAACAGGAAAAAGAAATTGGTCGGATGAGGAGCTTTTAGAACAATATCGATGGATGAAAGATGTTGGAATAAATCTAGCGTCATGCCCAATAGGATATAATAACGAAGAACATAATATAAGAATGCTAGAAGCAGCTCAAGAAGTTGGCATCAAACAAATGTTATGGGATACTGCTTTAAATAGTTGTTTGGCTGATGCTTCATTAACAGACGAAGAAGCAATAATGCAAGCAAGGCGTTTAACTAGTGAATATGCTGAATATGATTCTTATTATGGAACAATGTATACAGATGAACCTAATTCAAAAGAATTTGAAGAGATAGCAAGAGCTTATAGAAGATATAAAATGTTATTTCCAGACAAAATGTTCTATGTAAATATGTTCCCTATTTATGCAACATCTCTTCAAACTGGTGAAGAAACATATAAAGAGTATATAGAGAAATATTTTGAAGTGACCAAAATGGATTATTTTTGCTACGATAACTATCCATTAATTAGGGGAAAAGGAACTCAGACCATTCTAACTGATAATTTCCTATATAATTTTTATGCTGTTAAAGAAGTTAATAATGAAGTACCACTTTGGACATTCTTACAAAGCATGGGATTTGGAAATAAGAAAGACCCTGATTGTGTTGAGGATTTTAGAATTCAAATCAATTGTTCTCTTTCTATGGGATGTGATGCAATACAATGGTTCTGTTATTATTCTCCTCTTTATGGTGGTTCTGAGGGCTTTGTTCCTGCAATCATTACATTAGATGGAAAGAAAACCGAAAAATACGATTTTTTAAAAGAAGCGATGCAAGAGTTACATAATTTAGAAAAAATCTATACAAGCTTTAAGTGGGTAGATGTTATGACAAATTATGGAAGTGAGAATGCCGCTAAAAACAATAATGCGTTTAATTACTTTGAAATTACTAATACTCATGAGAGAATTGACGCTATGTCATCTACATATGACTTTGTAATGGGTGTATTTAAAGACGAGGAAAATAGAGATGGATTTATGCTAACAAATTATGATATACCATCATCTAAAAACGTTAATCATATTGTTCTAAACTTTAACAATACTACACAAGTACTTTGCTACATCAACGGAACAAAAACAGAAGTTAATGTTGTTGATGGAAAAATTGAACTAGATCTTAATGCCAGTGATGGCGCATTTATAATACCTTTGAATTTATAGGAGGACTCTAATAGATGAAAAAATTAGTATTAATCTTTTTATTAATGTTTTTATTTTCAGCTCTTGTTTCTTGTAAGGATACGACAGAAGTTGTAAACGAGAACGGCGTTATTGTTTTAAACAATGGAGACAAAATATATAAAGAAGGATATTTAGATAGTGCTACTACACTAAAAATAAGTTTTACTGAAGCTGGTTTTGGTAGAAACTGGTTAGTACAAATAGCGACGCAATTCGTAGATAAGTATCCTGAATATATGGTTGTTCTTGATGGAGATCCACAACTCGCAAGTTCTTTAGCTACAAAATTAGAATCAGGCAGAAATCTATCAGATATATTCTTCCCACTCAATTCTCCATGGGAAACTTATGCATATAAAGGGTGGCTTGAACCGCTTGATGATTTATATGAAATGATTCCTGATGGCGAAAATAAAACAAATGCAGAAAAGATGGACGAAGTTTATAGAGAGTATTCAAAACTAAGCACCGCAGACGGAACTCACTATTATTGTATGCCTTGGAATGATACTATAACAGGCATCTGTTATAACTATAATATGTTCCAAGAATATGGATGGAATCTCCCTACAACAACAGACGAATTAGAAACATTATGCCAAAAGATTTTATCAGATACAAATGGAAAAATTAAACCATTCGCATATCCAGGAAAAATCGGTGGTTATTTTGATTTCTTAGGTTCAACTTGGTGGATGCAAGCAAGCGGTGTTGATGAATATAAGAAGTTCTTTGATTTTGAATCTTATGATATTTATAATTCAGAAATTGATCCAGGAAGAGGAAAATTACTTGCGTTAAAAGAAGTTGTGAGATTCTATTCTATGGATAAAGGATATTGTATTTCTGGAAGCATGAGTAAAGATCACATTACTTCACAAATGGATTTCATTAATTCAAAAGCAGCAATGATTTTAAACGCTAACTGGCTTGAAACTGAAATGAAAGATAGTATGGATGAAGATTTCGTAATGGGAATGATGAGAATTCCATATTTAAGTAACGCTAAAAAGGATGAGAACGGTGAATTTATAAAAGTTAACTACGTGGCTCCTCCTGATTATATAGTTATTCCAAAAGGTGCTTCAAATATTGAAGGCGCTAAAAAGTTTTTAAACTTTATGAATACTGATGAAATGTTACTCTTATATACAAAATATACAGGAAGTCCAAGACCATTTGATTATGATACAAATTCTTTGACAGATTTATCTAAATTCACAATGGATTGTTTAAAGATTAGAGAAGAATCAAATAACTATTTTGATTTTTCAAGAGCTAAAATTTATCAAAATGGTTATGGAACAAAATATATTGGTGGTCAACCTTATTCAGCATTAATAAGAGGAGATAACACACCAGAAAGATTCTGTGAGATAGAATTCTTTGAAGCAGAAGACAACTGGAGTACATGGCAAGCGAGGTCAAATTAGTCGTATGTCTTCCTCTTTGGTCTTAAAGAAAAAGAAGAAGATAACAAAAACACAACTGCTTAGAGCAATATTTATTATTTCTTTCATTAGCATTCCAATTATCCACTTTATTATTTTTACACTATATGTTAACGCTGATACGGTATTGCTTTCATTTGAAAGATTTGATTTACAGACAAGAAAATATAGGTGGGTACATTTTGAAAATTATATAGAATTTTTTGAAGGCTTTAACAAACCTGGAAGTGTTTTTGCTAAGGCGATAAGAAATTCGATATTATTCTTTCTGTTGAATGATTTTGTTATCTTGCCACTATCCTTCATATTTGCTTTCTTTATGTATAAGAAAATACCATTCGCTAATGGTTATAGAATCATATTTTATTTACCATCAATCATATCACCTGTTGTTTTAACGATGTTATTTTCTTTTATGTTTGATAGCTCGATAGGAATTGTTGACTCACTCCTAAGGGTTCTTGGGCTCGGAGCAAAAATACCAGAACTTGGTTGGTTCGGCGATAGCAAAACAGCAATGCCTATCTTACTTGTATATTGTGTATGGTCTGGAATAGGCGCAAATATTGTTCTTATATCCGGCGCTATGAGCAGAATTCCACAAGAGATTATTGAAGCTGGAAAACTGGATGGCTTATCAATGTTTAAAGAAATGATTTATATCACACTTCCTTTAACTGGTTCTCTTCTTGCGACTTTGTGGATGATGGGTGTACCTGTTATATTTACATTCTTTTTAACTCCAATGTTAATTACAAACGGTGGACCTGATGGAGAAACATACACAATTGCGATGTATATTGTTACATCTATCAGAAATGACAACAACATTACTATGGGCGCAACAGTTGGTGTAATATGTGCAATAGTTGGAACTCCGATTGTTGTTATATTAAGAAAAGTCATTGATAGACTATTCCCTGCGTATGAATATTAAAACAAAAAATATAGAAAGGAGAGTCATTATTAAACATTAATAATAATGCAAAAAAGAAAATGAAAATACTCAAAAAAGCTAGCATTTCTTTAATTCTTTGTATAATTGCTTTATTTGCCTTTTTACTAAGCCCTAATACAACTAATGCGGCAATAAAAAGAAGTGCAATTATTACAAAATTATTAACTGACAGCGGACGTATTTATACTGCTGACTGGCAAAAAGAAATTGGGGAAACAGAACATAGAGAAGAAACTGTTTATGGTACCTCAAAAAATTATGCTTTTAAAGTAACAGATGCTCAATTCCCTGGCGTTAGAATTATCACAAGCGCAAAGGTTCAAAACACTGGTTACTTCCAAGAATTTGATATTCTTGAGATGGATCCTGCCACAGCGAAAGTTAACTTATCTGGCATGGTTGACAACATTGACAATGGTGCAACAGCTAATATCTACATCTCATCAATTGGAATTGATCCAGGAGTCGGTACTAACTATGGTTCAAATGGCGATGGTCAATCAGTTTGGAACGCTGTAAACTCAACAATTGAAGCTGGATACAGATACCGTTACTACTATAGAATAAATCCAGATGACAATACTAAAGTGGATTTAATCTGTTATAAAAAATCATTAAGTGAAGAAAATGCCCAATTTGTAGAAAACTGTGTTTTATACAAACTTCTTGATAATAATAGCAAACAACACTATGGACATGTTTACTTTGAAGGAACAATCACGATCGATAACTATAGATTAGCATCTCATAATGGTGCGCTTGATGGTGCAACTGCAGAGGGCGTTACAGCATTTGAAACATCATTTAATGAAGGTGTATCTAATACAATTAAAAACACAGAATTTAGAGCAAGTGGCGGCGAAGTTATAGAACTTGTTAACGAAGAAGTTAAAACAAATAAATTATTTAAAGTAACAGATGCTCCATGGCCTGGATATAGAATTATCGCATGTAACACTGTTGAAGGTGGTAGTGGCTACTTCCAAGAGTTTGATATTCTTGAAATGGATCCTGCTACAGCTAGAATTAATTTATCAGGCATGGTAAACAATATCGATAATGGCGCAACAGCCAATATCTATATTACATCGCTAGGAATTGAACCAGCTGCTGGAACAAATTATGGAGCGAACGGCGATGGTCAATCAGTTTGGAACGCAGTTAATTCAACCATTGAAGCTGGTTATAGATATCGTTATTACTTTAGAGTCAACCCAGAAGATAATACTAAAGTAGACTTGATATGCTATAAAAAACCTTTAAGCGATCCTAATGCTGTTTATAGTGAAAACTGCGTATTATATAAGTTATTAAATAATGATAATAATGCTCATTATGGTCATATCTACTTTGAAGGAACAATGGCTGTTGATAACTATAGACTAGCAATGCATAATGGTGCTTTAGATGGCGCGACAGCTGAAGGTACAACTGTTCAAGAAACTGCATTTGACTCTATTTCAAATTCAATCGGCGCTAACTTAGTTTATGCGAATGGTGGTGAATTAGTTGTTGCCAAAAAAGCATTGAATGGCTTTAAAGTAACTGAGGCTCCATGGCCTGGATATAGAATTATCGCATGTAACACTGTTGAAGGTGGTAGTGGCTACTTCCAAGAATTTGATGTTATTGAAATGGATCCTTCTACTGCGAAAGTTAACTTATCTGGTATGGTTGATAATATTGACAATGGCGCAACAGCTAATATCTATGTTTCATCAATTGGAATTGATCCAGGAGTCGGCACTAACTATGGTTCAAATGGCGACGGTCAATCAGTATGGAACGCTGTAAATTCGACATTAGAAGCTGGATATAGATACCGTTATTACTACAGAGTAAATCCAGACGACAATACAAAAGTAGATTTAATTTGTTATAAGAAGTCATTAAGCGAAACAAATGCCCAATTTGTAGAAAACTGTGTTCTTTATAAATTGCTTGATAATAATGACAAAGCACACTATGGACATCTCTATTTTGAAGGAACAATCACGATTGATAACTATAGATTAGCATCTCATAACGGCGCGCTTGATGGCGCAACAGCGGAAGGAACAACTGTTCAAGAAACTGCATTTGACTCTATTTCAAATTCAATCGGCGCTAACTTAGTTTATGCAAATGGTGGAGAAATCTACAAATATGGTGAAGCAGAAGACAAAGAAGTAGTAGTTACAAAACTTGGAAAAGTGTTCAAAGTAAGCGAAGCTCCATGGCCTGGATATAGATTATTCTCTACTGAAACTTTAGCTGGTGGAGCTGGTTATTTCCAAGAATTTGATATTGTTGAAATGGATCCAGCTACAGCTAGAATTAATTTATCTGGTATGGTTGATAATATTGATAATGGCGCAACAGCAAATATCTATATTACATCACTAGGAATTGAACCAGCTGCTGGAACAAATTATGGCGCAAATGGTGATACACAATCCGTATGGAATGGTGTTAATTCAACTATTGAAGCTGGTTATAGATATCGTTATTACTATAGAGTTAATCCTGACGATAACACTAAGGTTGACTTAATCTGTTATAAGAAACCTTTAAACGACCCTAAAGCTACTTATACTGAAAACTGTGTTCTTTATAAATTACTCGATAACAATGACAAAGCACACTATGGTCACTTATATTTTGAAGGAACAATCGCTATAGATAACTATAGATTTGCATCTCATAATGGTGCTCTTGATGGCGCTACTGCAGAAGGAACAACTGTTCAAGAAACAGATTTCGAAGAAGGATTAAAATCTGAATCATATTATTTATTTGCTGCTGGAGGAGAGGTAGTTACTATTGAATATAATGATCCAAATAAACAAACAGTAATTGCTGCAGATTCTGAAGTTATAATTAAAAACAACGGCAAAGTATTTAAAGTAGAAAAGGCAGTATGGCCTGGATATAGAATTATTGCTTGTAACAAGATTCCTGCTGGAACTGGTTACTTCCAAGAATTTGATGTTATTGAAATGGACCCTGCCACAGCGAAAGTTAACTTATCTGGTATGGTTGACAACATTGATAATGGCGCAACAGCAAATATCTATGTTTCATCACTTGGAATTGATCTAGGAGTTGGCACTAACTATGGCGCAAACGGTGATGGTCAATCAGTTTGGAACGCAGTTAATTCAACTATTGAAGCAGGTTATAGATATCGTTATTACTATAGAGTTAATCCAGATGATAATACAAAAGTTGATTTAATTTGCTACAAGAAACCATTAAACGATCCTGAAGCTACTTATACTGAAAACTGTGTACTTTATAAATTATTAGATAACAATGATAAACAACATTATGGACATATTTACTTTGAAGGAACAATGACTATTGATAACTTTAGAGTAGCAACTCATAGTGGTGCACTTGATGGCGCTACTGCAGAAGGAACAACTGTTCAAGAAACTACATTTGATCAAAATGTAAATAGTGTTATTGCAGATGATACTTTCTATGCAAATGGCGGAAAAGTAGTTGCAGATACGAATGTTAGATTTACTGCACTAAAAGATACTGATAAATTATTATCTTATTATCAAATTAACACTAATAATTCATTAGAAAAAGTTTTAGAACTAAATGCTTCTATTTTAGTTCAAAGCAAGAATGGTAAAGTAGGATTTGCATTTGGATTATCAGGAAAAGAAGATAAATATGACAGCAACGGCGTATCATTTGTTTACTTTGAAAACGAGGGAAGTAAGACTTATGCTGGTATCATGAAAGATGGTGAAATTGGTGAAAGAGTTGAACTCACTAAATCACTACGTAATGATTTCGCAAGCATTAAAGTATTAGGACTAAATGACGGAAGTCTAAATCTGTATGTAGGCGATACTAAGGTTGCTACATTCGCTGATCAACACTTCGATGGATATTTCGCCATTCTAACTGATGGTAAAGTTGGCACTGATTTCACATTATTACCTGATTTCATACTTGATGTTTATAAATTAGATAGCGGAACAGGAACAGGTGTTGAGACTAATTTCAATAAAGGATATATAGTTGATAAGTTCGAAAACGATACACATAATGCAGTATCACTTGGCGATAATGCTCATGGTGTAAGAATTGTTGATGGTGTATTAAAGTTCGATGGAACTAGCGATGGAACTAATTTTGCTGTAAGTGACGGAACATATGCTGATTTTATCCTACAATTTGATTGGATTAATTATAAATGGGAAGATCGTCCAACAAATAATGGAAAAGTTAATTTTACAGATAAACCAGCAACAGGAAATAATGAATTATATTCACCTCTAGGCGTATCGTTTGGTAAGTCATCACCTACTTCAGGATGGAGTGAAAAATACTTATTAAGATTCTTTGATGGATATAACTTAATTCAATTAATCGATAATGGTGTTGGCTATAATACCTTAATGGGTACTGGTTTTGATACAATGGAACATGTTCTTGATATTCAAGAAGGCAAAATCAATTTATATGAACAAACTATAAACTTAAAAATAGTATCTAGAAATAGTATGATTTATGTTTATGGTGTTAAGATGAATGAAAACGGCACTCCTGATGGAGAACATAAATTACTTGCTGAATATGAAATTGAAAATCCAACTGGATATATTTCATTATCAACATCAGAAGCAGGTTACTTTGGAATTGATAACTTTAGATTA
The DNA here is from genome assembly GCA_937907585.1 of uncultured Bacillota bacterium. Classification (GTDB taxonomy): domain Bacteria; phylum Bacillota_I; class Bacilli_A; order Izemoplasmatales; family UBA1188; genus UBA1188. The sequence continues at coordinate 15,375 of CALCVH010000175.1, forward strand.
ACAAATACTGACGGATGGACTGATGAACAATACGAAGCTTATGAAAACTTCAAAGAAATTGCTGATGATCCAGTAGAAGCTACAAAACTAGAAGCTCCAGTAACTACTTTAAGTGGTAAGACCGTTTCGTGGTCAGCAGTTGAGAATGCTGAAGGATATGATGTATATGTTGATGGAGAAAAGGTAACAACTACAACTTCATTAAGTTATGAATTAACTACAACAGATGAAGGAGAATATGAAATTTATGTAGTTGCAAAAGGAAATGGTACAACTACTAAAGATAGTGATAGAAGCAACAAACAAACTATTACTATTAGTTCTCAAGGTGGCGAACCTGGCACTACAACTAACGAAAATCCAACTGACAATCCTACAACAGATGTAAAACCAGGAGAGTCAACAACAAAGAAGAAAGGCTGTAAGTCTACTATCGGTATTACGTCTTTATCAATCGCATTATTATTACCAGCATTATCTGTCTTAGCTTTAAGAAAAAAGAAAGAAGAATAATTATTAAATATGATGTGTGGGGTCATTCCCCACACATCAAAGAGGGGACAAAAATGAAGAAACTATCTATAAATGAAAAAGTAATAATGGGTTTAGTTTTTGCGTTATTTTTAATTTATGCTTTAACGCTTATTTTCCCTTTTATTTGGTGTTTTTACAATTCTTTTAAAACAAATAGAGAATTCTTCAAAGACGTTTGGTCTTTCCCAACTACTTGGAAATTTTCTAACTGGGTGGATGCATTTAAGCTTTCGGTAAATGGAGTTAAAATTCCTGGAATGTTTCTAAATAGTTTGTTTATTACTTCAGCTTCGACAATCATCAGCATATTTATGTCATCAATGACAGCTTACATTATTGCAAAATACCCTTTTAAAGGTAGTAACATTTTTTATGTTACTGCTTTGCTTCTCATGATGATTCCATCTGTTGGTTCTATGGCAGCAGTTTACAAAATGTACACTGATTCTGGCTTATATAATACTTATTTAGGCCTTTTAATTGGTGCGTTTGGTGGTTTCGGCTCATCATTTATATTGCTGTATGGATTTTTTAAGAATTTAAGTTGGAGTTATGCTGAAGCGGCGTTTGTCGATGGTGCTAATCATTATGATGTTTTCTTTAGAATAATGTTACCAATGGCAATTCCAGGTTTAGCGGCTGTTGCGATTCTATCTGCAATCGGTGTCTGGAATGATTATTTTACAGTATATATGTATGCGCCTAATAAAGTTACTATTGCAGTAGGACTACAAGGACTTGTCAATAAAATGCAGTTTGGTGCTAACTATCCACTTTTATTCGCAGTTCTAATTATGTCTATTACACCAGTTATATTAGTCTTTGCGGTTTTCCAAAAGAAAATAATGGCGAATACTACTCTTGGAGGATTAAAAGGTTGATACTATGGATTTTTTAGACTTAGTAAAGGAAAAAATAAAAGAGGTCCCAATCGGAGCGTGGGTTCCTTATTATGATAAAGATTTAAATTTAGATTATTTAAAAGATATTAAAAATGTTGGTATAAACTACATTCCAGCAAGAGATTCAAAAAAAGAAACACTAGATTTAATAAAAGAATCAGGATTATATGCAATAGTAAATGATGATAGAGTTGTCTATTCAAACATACACACATTAAATGAAATACATAATTATTTGGATGATTATATCGACCACGATGCTTATTTTATGAGTTTTATTTGGGATGAGCCATCACCGACGATGATGTATTTTTCATCTGCAATTTTAAAACAAGTAGAAAAAGCAAAAGAAAATGCTATTGGATATGTTAACCTGCACCCAAATTATAGCGATGTAATAACTCAAAGAGAAGGTTTAAGTTATGATGAATACATTGAGCATTTTATTAAGTTGCATAATCCAAAAGTTCTTTCATTTGATAATTACCCATTTTATACGGATAAAAATGATCTAAATTCATATATAACAAACCTCTTATCAATTAGTGCATATAGCAAAAAATATAATATTCCATTTTTATTTTTTGTTCAAAGTGCGGGTTTCCATAGTTGTAGGAATGTTGGATTTGAAGAGATGTCATTATTAGTTAATCTTGGTATGGGTTTTGGTGCTAAAGGATACTTATATTTTACTTATGCTGAGGTAACACACGAAGATGGTTTTAAAGAAGGCTTGCTTGATAAAGAATTAAATAAAACCGAAAGATATTATTATGCAAAAGAGATAAATAATACTATCCAAAAAAATGCATCATTTTTCCTTGATTCATCATTTGTTGGTGTAAAATTTTATGATTCTGAATTTTCACATCTATCAAATATAGATATTCCTTTTGAAGTCAAAGGAAATTCAATAATGGTTTCCGTTTTTAATTATCAAGACAAAAATGTATATTATGTTGTTAACCTAGACTTTAAAGCAAATAATAATTTTACATTTAATGGTCTAAAATATAAAATAAAAGCAGGAGAAGCTGTTTTAATAAAATAAAAGGGAAGAGATGAAATATTTAAAAATATTATTTAGCAAGTTACCAAGAATAATGTATGCACATAAGTGCACCATTGATAATATAAATATGATTGAACGAAAGAACACTTATCATGAGATTACTTTCGTTTTTGATGGTGAATTTCAAGTAACTGCTGAGAGCGGACAATATATAATCAGAAAGAATCAATTTTTCTACGCTCCAGCTGGTTTTAAGTATGAAGGCAAAATCTCTAAAAAACTTACCCATAGTTGTGTAGCTTTTTTCACTGATTCCCCATTTGAACTTGTTAATGAAAATGAAATATCTTTTACTTACAGCAACAATAGGTTTAAAACGGAAATAGAACCATTATATATACCGCTTGTTGGAGAATTAAATCCTTTATCACTAGAGTTAATGGGTTCTATAGTAAATCTAAACAATAGAAAAAGAGAATATCAAAATCTGCTTTTTGGAGCTGAAATTGTAGAATTATGCAGTTCCATTGCTTATACACAAGAAAATAATGCATTAAGAACAACATCATCAACATATGCCCTATTAGTTGATAATTTTTTATTACAAAACTATAATAATCCAGATTTAAACTTAAATATAATATCATCAAATATTGGTTTAAATCTTAATTATCTTTGTGAAATATACAAAAAAGAAACTGGTAAAACTATTATTCAAAAACTAATAGAAATAAGAATTGAATCTGCCAAAAATTTATTATTACTAAATAAATACAAAATAAAAGACGTATCGGAATTGGTTGGTTTAGTTGATCCTAATTATTTCTCTCTATTTTTTAAAAAAATAGTGGGCGTAACACCTAAAGAATATATAAACCTGAATGCGTCAAAGGACATTTAAATTATGATAAAAAACATAGAAATATTATTTAATAAAAAGAAGGAATTAAAAGTTGAATTAAAGAAAGCTGAGATGTTATCTAGTAATTCATATTCAACGAACAATTCCTTTATTTTATCGTTATCACTTAAGATTAGTGAAAATATTAGTAATAATCATTCAATTGTGACCATTTTGTATGATGATTACGGATTTTCTTTTAAGCCTGTAGAGGTCAAGATTAATACACCAATGTATTATGAAGAAGAAAATGTTTTGATAATTGAAAAAGGAAGCAACTATTCTTTAGACAACATTAAAGAATATTTAAATAAAAATAAAAAAGAAACTACTCAAGCAACTTATAAAAAAGCTTTAAATGAAACTGGTGGAATTGAACCTTCTACTATTATTTTAAATGTTCCACTTGATGCAAGAACTTTTGAACTTGGATTTAGAAAGAGCTCTATTGAAGAAAAACAACATTATGATTTATATGATTATGTTGTTCCTCATTACAACTATAAAAAGGTTAGTGATAAAGATAATAATATTGAGGAAATAAAATATCGTTATCTTTTAGGAAGAGGAATGGGTGTTAACCATAAAATAAAAAGAAGAATGGAAGAAGGGATTCTTCCAATCTTAAACGCTAGTGTTTTTGATGATGATCTTGAATATAAAATTACTGCTTTTTCTACACTGATTAATGAAAAGTTAGAGAATTCAAAAGGCACTGATTACTTGCTAGCGGATAGTGTTAGTGCTGGTGCTTCTTTTAGTGAAAAACAAAAAAAGAGATTAAAAAAATTGGATTTTAATGATGATGCTCCAGTATTACTTATGAAAATTGAAGTTGTTAATCACTCTTTATATCCTCTCTTATCTTTTGTTAGGCTACCTCATATTAACACATTTATTATGAGCGAAACAAAAGTTGTTGATGGTCAATATTTCGATAGTCATTACGGATATGGAAAAGTAAATGATAAAGTATATATGATTGCTAGACTAAATGGTAAAAACGATAATTTATCTATTGAGAATACTGCTCTAGTTGATAAAAGCATAGATTACGAAATTCTTCTTTTCCATAAACCTATAAAAGAAGAAGATGCTAAAAAATACTACAACTTTGATTTTGATAAAGAACATAAAAAAGTTAAAAAATACTATAAGAGTATTCTAAAAAATAAAGCTCGTATTTCCACTCCTGAACGATTAATAAATGAATTATGGGATGCTAACTATATTCAAATGAGACAAAACTGCTTTGGAAAGAATGGTTCAAATTCATATGCTCCATGCGTTGGCGTATACAATCCTATAGGTTCTGAGTCATATGGAATTATAAGCTATTTAGCTGCTTTTGGTGATACCGTTTATGCAAAGAATACTGCAAATTATTTCTTTATAAAACAAAGAGAAGATGGTTTTATTCAAAATATAGATGGATATATGCTTGAAACAGGAGGAGCATTATTAATATTAAGAGACGTCTATTTATATAACAGAGATAAAAAATGGTTAAAAACTCTAGAAAAGAATATTATTAAGGCGGTAAGTTATCTTTCTAAATGGATCGATAGAAATTCTATAAACGATGGTAGAAACGGTTTTGGAATGATAGATGGAAGAGTTGCAGATCCGGTAGACAATAAAAGAATATATATGTTAAATGGGAATTGTTATGCGGGATTATATTCTGCATATATGCTATTAAAGGAATTAAACAATAGCCAATATGAAATGGTTCTTGAAAGAGCGAACATACTAAAGGATAATATTATTAAATCGCTAACACAAAATATGATTTATTCTCCTTTATCTCCACTTAAAAACGGAACATATCTTCCTTTTATATCTTCATGGGCAGATGAGTATGGAGCATCGTCCCTATCTTTAAATGGTGAATCTTGTGTTTCGCATGCAACATTTATGGCAAAAGATTCACTTCTTTCCGCAACATATCTTATTAGATATGGAGTTTTAGATGTAAATTCATCGTTAGCGAAAATGATATTAAAAGTTCAAAAAGATATATGCTTAACGAACAATACGGCATTCTCTCAGCCATATTATAGTCCTATTCCATATGCGAATATTAGAGCTGGTAACATAAACGATTATATTGAAGAGTTCTATTATGCTCTAGCAGGCTTATCAGATAAAGAAACATATTATTTCTGGGAACATTTCTTCCTTGCCACCCCTCATAAAACTTCTGAACAAGGATTCTTCTCTATGAGATTAAAAGAAATATTTGCATATGAAGATTTTGAAAAAAACGAGCTCGTAGTATTTAAAGCTATTCCAAATAATTGGGTAAATAAAAAGAATAATACTATTGAAGTAAAAAATTTAAATACAATGCTTGGGAAGTTAAGTGTTAAATTTACAAATAAAGAAGCATTTGTTTATCATATAGATATCGATTTTATTCCATTTGATAAAAATACTAAAATTGTTTTATATTTACCGGTAAGAAAAAACGAAATTTATATAGATAATAAAAACTATATAATAATAGACTCATCAATAAAAACCTTTGATTATAAAACAAAAGAAATATAAACGCTTATTTTATTAGATGAAAAAAGAACTGCGATTAATCCTACATAATACGGATTATTCAAGTTCTTTTTTATTTAATTTCCTTGGTCAATTTAACTTTTCTATATTTGCCAGGAGTCATATTGTATTTCTTCTTAAATATTTGATTAAAATGAGACAAACTAGATATTCCTATTTCGTTTGCGATGTTCTCTATTAAATCATTAGTCAACTTGAGTTGGCTTGCGGCGTAACTTAATTTTATATTTAAGAAATAGTCCTGCATAGTTAAACCTGTTGTATCCTTAAATAGTCTTGTTAACTGCATATATGAATAGTGAGAATTTTTAGACATATCCTTAATTGATTTATTAAAGTTACTAATGTCATTCATTTTTTTAACTATATCTTCAACTTCATTTAGTTGTTCAATAGAAGAGCTAGATATTTGATAGAAATTAGGATACAAATGAGTTAAGAAGATCATCATCGCGTTTTTGATGATGATAAGATTATTGTTTATGTCGTTGCTCCAAAGGAGAGTAGAAACATAATTTTTTAAAATGAAAGAAGCAGTTGATTCGCTTATTATTGCGTGAACGCCACCATCGTTACATAATTTATCAAATAAATTAACATCTAAAGTATCAGTTAATTCTTTTAATGCTTTGCTTGTTGTTTTGATATTAAAAATATTAGGACCTTTATTGGTTCCTATTTCATGTGCTTTTATTAAATGAACATCTTTTGGCCTAATTATATATATTGTGTTCTTATGAATAATTTCTTTTACGCCATTTATTATATGTTCAACATCATGTAGAGTATAGAAAAACTCCCAATAATCATGGGTGTGCATTATAGGAAATTCATAGTCACAGTTATAGCCAAAACCATACTCATAGTATTCGAGCTGTTCGGCAGCAAAGAGCTTTAACATGCTTATATTATAGAACAAATAGAGCAAAAATCAATAATAATAAGTTTTTTTGTTAATATTTATATTTACGCATATTTTAAGGGCTAAATGTTAGTAAAATAACATTTTTTAATATATTTTACAAAATAGTAAATTATTTCCTATAAAATATCGATGTTATTAAACCGCAATTTTGTGATATATAAAAACATCTATTAAAATAACCTTTATGGTTATATGATGATAAAATTAAAGTAGATAAGCATTTAAGGTGAAAAATGAAAATAATTGGTGTTTTTAAAACTCATTTCGATTATGGATACACAGATAGTCAAAAAAATATCTTGAAACTATATCGAACCGAAATAATAGATAAGGTATTAAAAGTGATTGAGGAAACTCAATCATTTGGCTATGATTTGATCTATAAATGGACTTTACCATCATGGCTTCTTATGTATATTTATGATAACGCTACTAGCGATAGAAAAAATAAATTAAAAGAATTTATAGAAAAAGATTATATTACTTGTCATGCTTTACCATTTACTATTCATACAGAATTATTAACCGAAAGACAATTTGATGATCTTTTTATTCCCGCAAGAAGATATAGCGAAACATTTAAGAAACCAATGCCTATTGCGGCTAAAATGACGGATGTTCCAGGCCATACTATGGCTTTAATTGAACCATTAATCAAAAATGGTGTTAAGTTCTTACATCTAGGTAAAAACCCTTATTGTACAGCCCCAAAGGTTCCTTTACTTTTCTTTTGGGAAGATACAAAGGGAAATAGAATACTCACAATGTACAACCAGTTTTATGGTTCTAAGACCTTGCCTCCAAAAAGATGGAATTATCCAGTATGGTTAGCTTTAAACCAAACAGGGGATAACGCCGGTGGACATAGCGCTAAAGTTATTAGCGATATGAAAGACGAAATTGGTAATAAAGGAGAATTAGTTATTGGTTCATTAGATGATTTCGCAAAAGAAATACTAAAATGCGATTTATCTAATATACCAGTAATTAGAGGCGAACTGGGTGACACTTGGATTCATGGCGCAAGCACTTATCCAAAAGAGTTAGGTATCTATAGAAGAATAAGAAGCGAATTCTGTAGAATAGCTGATGAATATGATCTATCAAAATTTAAAGATTTAGAAATGGAGTTTAGAGATGAGATGATTCAATATGTAGAACATACATTTGGAATCAATATCTGTAGATACCTAGGATATGATAGAGAATATTATAAGGAACTATTTAATAAAGAAAGAAGAGAAAGAGAAGAATATAAAATACTTGAAGCTTCTTGGCAGGAACAAAAAGATAGAGTCTATAAACTAGAAAGAATACTAAATGAAATCAAGAAAAAAATAGATTATAAAGAACCTATTAAAGAAGAAACTGCTTCTAATTCAAAATTTAGAATAGCTATTGAAAGAGGAGTTCCTGTAATCTATACACCAAAAGGCGAAAGAATTAGGCTTGAATATTCATACATAATCGAAAGCGCAGATAAACTTCATATGTTTATGAAAAAGTATATGGTTAGATTCTCCGATTGGTCAACAGTAGATTTAGGAAAAGAAAGATATCCTGAAATAGATAAATATGTCTATAAAGGTAAGCTAGTTGATTCATATGTAAGCGATGATTTCATCAAATGTAAATATGAATCAAATATAGAAAGCTATAAAGATTTTGGAAACTGTGAAACATTCGAAATTACTCTTAAAAAGTGTAATGATTCAGTTAATATACATTTAACATTATTTAATAAACACGCAACTCCGTTTGTTGAAAATGGTGGAATGTTATTCAAACTTGATAACGCTAAAGGTAGTTATATTGTATCTAAATGTGGTTTAGAAATTGATACTGATAAAGATATAGTTAAGGGCGCTAATCAATATATGTTTTCAATGGATAAATACGCTAGGATTGGAAATGTAGTATTAGAATCTATCGACGCTCCACTCGTATCATTTAATAAGGATCCAATATTGGAATACAGCGTAAATAGAGTTAAGAAACAACCGCTATTTAATATCAATCTATTCAATACACAGTGGGGAACAAACTTCCCGCAGTGGATAGAAGATAAAGAATTAGATTTTGAATTTATTATTAAAGAAAAGGACTTTTCTAACGATGGAAGACATTAGAATAATTCAAGAATTAATAAAAGAACACATCGATTTAAATAAAAAATATGATGGTGAAATATTAGAATTCGAAAAAGAAGATGGATATGACGTATATAACTGTTCAATTCCGTTTGTATTTGAAAACGAAACATACATGTTTGGCCGTGTTGAAAAAAGAGAGTTGTGGGCTTCATCATACACTAGATTGTTTAAATTAGATAAAACAACTGGTGTATTTATGGCGACAGACTCTACATATCCTTTAGAGGACCCATCTATTACTTATATTGATGATGAAATGATACTAATCGGTACATACGTAATAAAAGATGGTTCTAAAATAGTTACATATAATAACCGTTTCTATAGAGGATATGACCCATTTAATCTTAAACATTTCGCTGATGGTCCTGATTATATGAAGGACATAAGAATACTAAAATTATCATCAGGAAAAATAGGAATATTTAGTAGACCAAGAAACGATGAAGTAACTAAGTGTTATGGAACTGTTTCTCAAATAGGATATACAGAAGTAGATTCATTAGAGGATATTAATCCAGAAGCAATTGAAAATGCGAAACTTATTCCAAATCTATTCGCTAGTATGGAGTGGGGTGGAGTAAATGAGTGTTTTGAACTTAAAAATAATTTAATTGGAATAATAGGTCATCATTCATATAGCGAATATATAAACAATGTTGATCACCCTGTATATACAAATGTTTCTTATGTGTATGATTCTAAAAATAATACATATTTAGATAAAAAGGTTATTGGAATAAAAGAGGATTATGGAAAAGTAGATGCGAAATTAGATCAATTAGATAGAGTAGCGTTTACATCTGGAATTGTTCCAATAGGAAACAATAAAGTTAGATTATATAGTGGATTATGCGATTCTAGCGAAGGATATATAGTAATCGATGATCCGTTCATAAATTATAGATAGGAGACTAACATGACAATAAAGAAATTATTATTTATAGGATTATTTATATTATCAAGCTTCTTGTTAGTAGGATGTAATAAAGAGACAGAAGAAACAGCCGATCCAACAAGAACTCAAGTGTATATTAATTTTTACAATGGTGGACTTGGTGAAAAGTGGCTTCCTGAATTAAAAGAAGCATTTGAAAAACTGCATCCTGAAATACAGATTAGACCAATTCCAGGAAAATCAACAATGGATTCAGGAACTGTTTTAAATAACTTTGATGCATATGAAGGCGACATATTTTTTATGGATTATGTTGGTAGTGAAGATTTAAAACAATTTATGGCTAAAGGATACACTGCAGATATTACTAAATACATTAAAGAAGAAACTTTAAGAGAATTTAATGAAAATAAGTCTGTTTGGGATAAGATTACTCCAGCTATAAAAGAATACTACAATCAAGATGGTAAAATTTATGCTTTACCTTGGTATCAAGCATCTTATCAAATGATATATGATGTAGCGTTATTTGAAAGTGAATCATTATATGTATCAGATGACGGAACATTTAACAACGGATCAAATAAATCTAAAGGACAAGACGGAATTAAAGGAACATTCGATGATGGGCTCCCTGTAACTCAAAGCGATTTCTTTAATCTACTTGATAAAATGGTTGAAAAAGGAATTACACCTCTCACATTCTTTGGTTCTCAAGCGTATTATTTTACTTCATACTTAACAAATATGTTTGCGGATTATGAAGGATATAATGACTTTATGCTCAACTATGTTTTAGAAGGAACGGATAGTGATTTAGGAGAAATAACATTAGAAGAAGCATATAAATTAAAGAGCGAACAAAAAGGAAAAGAATATGTATTAAGATTCGCTCAAAGATTAATTGATAATCCATCTTATTATTCTAATAATACATTCCAAACTTCACAGGATAACTTTACCGCTCAAGATGAATTCTTATTAAGTTCTAAACAAGGCAAGAGTATTGCGATGATCGTTGAAGGACCTTGGTGGGAAAGAGAAGCTAGTGTAACTATGGAAGATATGGCTGGCGCATTTGGTGATGAGAATCTAAATTACGGAAAGAGAAGATTTGGAATCATGCCTATGCCTTTAGCTGATGATAATTCATCTAGTGAAGGCAACACTGTTGCGTGCACATCTGGTAGATCAGTAATATTCATGAATAATAATTCAAATGTTAAAGACGCTGCAGGATTATTCTTACAATTCTGTATGTCTGATGAAGGCTTAAGAATCGCTACTGCTTATTCAGGAATGATGAGACCTTATGAATATAAAATGACAGATGAATACTTAAATTTAATGACTCCATATGGTAGAGAGTTATACCAATATGAAAATAACGCAAAGATAGTATTTGAAGAAGTGCCAGTATCTAAGTTCTTACAAACTGAAGGTTCTAGATATTGTTCATATTTATATACATGGGTTTCGTCTGCTGATACTACAGCGAATGTTGCGAAATATTTCCAACCTGGACAACAAGGACACACTGTTGAAGCTTTCTTAAAAGGCCTTGAAAACAACGAAACACAATGGAAAGACTTAGTAGAAGAATATAGATTTAGAACAGAAGACTAATTAATAAAACTTTATCTTAAAGGTGGTGAGATAATTGAATAATACCAAAAAGAAAAAGACCATATTTAACAATAAAACAAGAAGAGAACAGTTTGTATTATACTGGGCTTTGTTGCTTATACCTTTAGTACAATTTGTTCTTATGTATATATGTGTTAACTTTAGGTCTATTCTTTTCTCTTTCCAAAAATATGATTTTGATACTGCAGAATATGTATTCAATTTCACTTTCTTTAAGGATAATTTAATTACTATTTTAAGAGAATTATTCAGTGGAGAAACATTAGGTATTGCGTGGTGGAACTCTACTAAATCATATTTATTAACACTCTTAATTATCATGCCTATACAGATAATAGTTGCGTTCTTTATATATAAAAAGATGTGGTTTTCTAAATTCTTACAAATTGTTTTATATTTCCCTAATATGATTGCGGGAATGACGACTATTATCGCATTTAAATATTTTATTGAAAAAGGTTTGCCTAATATATTCCCAACAGTAGAAATATTTAGAAAATTAGGTGGACTGCTTGCGAATAACGATACAATCTTTAATACATTATTATTCTACGTATTCTGGACATCTCTAGGTGGCGGAATGATTATGATGACTGGTCAAATGTCTAGAATTGATAAAGAGGTATTAGAGGCGGCTCAAATAGATGGAGTTAATATATTCCAAGAATTTATACATATCGCTTTCCCTGTAATATATCCAATATTAATCATTCAACTATATACAGGAATAATTGCGATATTTACTGGAGGACCTCCTTTATATCAATTCTTCGCATCTAATGTGCCTAACCAAGCACAAACAATCCAATATTATTTCTTTACATTAATTATTGGTTCGACTTCTAGTCCAGCCAACTTCCCTAAGGCAGCTTTAGGTGGTGTATTATTCACTGTAGTTGCGGCTCCGATAGTATTCACTTTAAAGTGGGTGCTTGAAAGATTAGATCCAAATAGATAGGTGAGCTTATGAAAAAGAGTAAAATTAAAGTTCATACATCAGATGTTGTAAAGACATTTATTTGGATATTAATTATGATATACGCCATATCTATTATCGCTTTATACGGATGGGTATTACTATCTTCATTTAAAGGAAAAATAGATTTTAACACCAATATATTTGGTTTTCCTAAAAAGATAATAGTTGAAAACTACTCTAAAGCATTAACTAATTTTATGGTTCCTATATTTAGAAATGGTAGAGTAGAAAAAGTATATTTAGGAGAACTTTTAACAAATTCATTATTCTATATCATCGGATGTAGTATATCAGCGACTATTTGTCCTATCATGGTATCTTATGCAACATCAAAATTTAATTTTAAATTCAATGCGTTAATTGATGGAATAGTTATTGTCACTATGATTTTACCTATTATTGGATCTGATGCGGCAATGATTAAGATGTCTCAAAGATTAGGCTTATATGACCATATGGTAGGAATGTATTTTATGAAATTTACATTCTTAGGATTTAACTATTTATTATTTAAATCTACATTTAAGAGTATCGATAAAGCTTACGCAGAATCTGCATATATTGATGGCGCTAGTGAATTTAGAATAATGACTTCTATAAACTTACCATTAATTGCGAATGTTTTCGCAATAGTATTATTAATTCAATTAATGGGATTCTGGGCTGACTGGACTACGCCACTAATTTATATGCCTCATAAGCCAACAGTTGCGTACGCACTATATGAATTACAATTCTCTAGTGACCCAGTTTTAGCTTTTAAACCTGTACAATTTGCGGCTTGTATACTCGCATCAATTCCAACATTAATTATTTATATTAGCTTTAGAAAAAAGATAATGGGTGGTCTATCAATCGGTGGACTAAAATAGGTGAATACATGAAAAGAAATCTGTGTGCATTATTAATATTATTAATATCTATATTTTTAATATCATGTGAAAAAGAAACTAAAGAACCTAAAACAAACGAGAATAAAACTACTACTGATAATAGAAAAGTAGATGTATCTAATAAGAAACTATGGGAAGCTGAATCTAATGTAGTTGTGATTAAAGATAATGAATCAGAACTCGTTGAATTCGCTTTAAATGAATTTGAAGATATATTTAGTGAAGCCACTGAACTAAAATTAACTAGTTTATTTGAAAGCGAAGTTACAGTAGAAGAGGATAATTTCTATTATTTTATAGGTCAAACAGATGCGCTTTTTCAAAATGATATTGATGTTTCTTATAAAAAGCTAGGAGATAGTGGTGTGGTTATTAAAACAATCGATAACTGTGTTTATATGTCTGGCGCAACTGATAAAGGAACATTATATTCTGTTTATGAATTCTTAAACAGAAGTTTTGATTATGAATATTATGCAGAAGATGAAATATATATTGGTGATGGCACAGATGCTGACTGGTTAATATTCGATTATGAATACAAACCATCTATTTCAAATCCATGCGTTATGGCTGGCGAACTTAATAAGAATGAAGAATTATATTATCGCTATAGATTTCAAAACTATTATGATACATGGATGAGAGATAATGATGACGTCTATTACGCTCATACATATTTTAAAATTCTTCCAAAATCAATTTATGAATCTACGCATCCAGATTTTTATTCACCTGATGGAATGAACTTATGCTTAACTAGAGATCCTATGATTGTAGATGAGTTTGTAAAAAGATGTAAAGAAGTGTTATCTATCGATAAAGAACACACATATTTTATGTTAGGTCAAGAAGATAATTTTGAATTCTGTCACTGTGCATCTTGTGAAAATAGAAAAGCAGAACTCGGTGGATTTTCATCTGCAGTAATGATGGAATTTACAAATAAAGTAGTTAAAGAACTAAACGAATGGCTAAAAGAAGAAGATCCAACAAGAAATGTGATTTTTGTAACATTCGCTTATAACGATACTAAAACTCCACCAGTTACATATAATGAATCTACAAAAAATTATGAACCAATCGACGATTCTTTAATCGCAGAAGATAATTTATCTGTTCAATTCGTTATTAATATGTGCGATTATTATGCGCCATATACTGCGAATAAAAATATAGTTAATGCGCTTGAAGGATGGAGCGCCTTAAGCAAGAATCTAACAATTTGGGAATATTCAACTAACTTCGATAATTATATGGACTGTTTTGATAACTGGAATTCATTTAATAAGAATCTAGATTGGTTATCATCTTATGGTGTTAACTATATTGTTGAACAATCTGCATATAACACTAATACATCAGCTTTTTCAGAGATGAGACTTTACTGCATGTCTAAATTAATGTGGGATTCATCACTTAATATGAATGAACTAGTTGATAATTTCATGTTCTATTATTATCAAGACGCATATGAAGATGTGAAGAACTATTTTGAAGCTATCTATTCACACGTAGATGAACTTGTAAAAGAAAAAGGAATATCTGTTAGATCTGGCGGAACAGAATGTATGGTTAAACAAAATTGGTCATACACACTTTTATCTTCTATAAAAGAAAAAATAGTAAATGCATATAATGAAATTGAAAAATATAAAAATACAAATACTAAAAAATATAATACGCTCTATTCAAGAATAGAAAAACAAGAATTATGGGTAGATTATTATATCTATAAATTCTATCCAATATATATTGGTGATAACACCGCTCAAGCAACATATTATAACGAATGGAAAACAAGAGCGAGAAAATACGGTTTATCTATGATTAGAGAAGGAGAATATCTCTAATGTTTATAAAGAATTCTACCTATGATACAAAACATTTGTTTATTGATAACGGAACAACTGAGTATTCTATCGTTGTACCGAAAGAGATGAATGAATATGAAATTAAGGCTATAAATGAATTTAAATATTTGCTTAATAAGTCATGTAATATTTCTATAAATGTCACAGCTGATGAATGTATTAATAAAGGAATATATTTAGGACAAACTAAATATACGTTATCTGTTTTTAAACCTAGTTATAAAGAGTTAGGTAGCGATGGATATATGATTAAAACCATCGATAATAACTTATTAATTTGTGGTGTTGATAGAGGAACATTATTTGGCGTATATTCTTTCTTTGAAAGATTCTTTGGATATAAGTATTACGCCGAAAATGAAATGAAAATAGACAAAAAATTAACTGTCTATTTTAATGATTTAGATATTATTGAAAAACCAGATATTGATTCAAGAAGCTTTGGATATTTTGATGCATATCATCTAGAGTTTGAAAACGTATCATTAAATGCGGATAGACTCAAGATCGCAAGAAACAATTATAGCGATTGGATTTTAGCCGGGCATACATATTTTACTATCATGCCTAAAAGTAAATATCTTAAAACAAATAGAGATTTTTATAGTCCTGATGAAATGAATTTATGTTTATCTAATCCAGATATAAAAGAAGAGTTTTCAAAAAACGTATTTGACTACATCAAAAAAACTAAAGGCAGATATTTTATGATTGGTCAAGAAGATAACTTTTCTTTCTGTGATTGTGATAGATGTAAGAAAAAAGCGCTTGAATTAGGCGGAGAATCTGGCGTTATGATTGACTTTTCTAATAGCGTAGTTAGAAGAGTTCAAGAAATGATGAAAAAAGAAAATATAGATAGAGATATTAAATTTATCTCTTTCGCATACAACAAAACATCTACTCCTCCAACAAAACCTATTAAAACAGTAGAAGGCCTATCTATAATGTATGTTCCTTTTGGAACGTTACACAACTATCCATATACACATATTAAGAATGTGAAACAATATGAAGTATTTAATAAATGGAAAAGTGTAACAAACAGCATATTCTTGTGGGATTATTGTGCTAATTTCGATAATTTCTTTATAGAATTTGATGATTATAAAGTAATAAAAGATAACTATGCATTCTTCAAAGATATGGGTGTTGAATTCATTTTTGATCAAGGCCCATACTGTACTAAAACACCTTGTTTTGATGAATTAAAGTTATTCTTAAGGTCAAAGCTTGCGTGGGATACTACTTTATCTTTTGATGATTTATTTAATGAATTTATGGATGCGTATTATAAAGAAATATCTCCACATATGAAAAAATATCTAAAGTTATATTTAGATAGATGGGAATATATTCATAAAACATATAATGAAGATTCAAGAAGTGGTGGATGCGATTCAAGCTACTACTTAAGAAAAGAATTTTTCCCAAAAGAATTCTTATTCGACCTATTTGATATATTGAATGATGCAAGAGGCAAGATAGAAGAAAATAGAATTGAAGATTGGGATACATATTTGCTTCTTAAGAAAAGATTAAAACAAATAAGCATTTCATCTAGATATATTTTTATAAAGCTATATGGAAGATTATATGGTGATGAATTACCTAAAAAGATAAATAGCCTAAGAAGAGATATGAACGAATGTAATGTTTTATATATAGATGAAGGCAACAACAACGACATTTGTTAGAGGAGGGGACATGAAAAAGATATATAGAATACTATTAATAACATTAATGATATTTTGTGTTTTCACAAATAGTTCCTGTAAAAACAAGAAAACAACTACTGAAGCCGATAATACTACAACTATAAAAACTAATACTAAAGAATACAGAGTTGAATACTATTTTGAAACAGAGAATGGATATGTTTTAGACGATACTAAAACAAAAATATTAACAGGTGATGTTGATAAAACTGTAACACATCCAAGAGAAGAATTTGATGGATATGTATACGAATCTAGTCATAAATCAAATGTTGTAAGAGGAAGAGTTAAAGAAGACGGTTCTTTAGTTTTAAAGGCTTATTATTCATATGATTATACTGGAAGAATCTCTTTTCAAAGTGATTTAGATAAAATAGATTTAATCAAAGGTGAGTCTACTAAATTAAATGTAAAAGTACTATTAGATAACAAAGAAGTTACTGATGGCGTCTTATATGAATCAAGTTATAAAGCTGTCACAATTGATGAAAACGGAATGATGGAAGGAAGAATGAGAGGTGAAGCAGAAATCTCTGTATCTTATAAAAACATTTCTAAATCATTTGTCGCAACTGTATATGATGCGTTTATTGAAAACGAAGAAGATTGGTGGGGAATATACGAACATTTATCATATTGGTATAAATTTTCAAATGATGTTGTTTTAAGCGAAAGTTCAGTAGAACATTTCACTATTCCTGAAAGCGAAGATCAAGAAAAAGTTGATGGTTTCTTATATAATCCACAATTTACTGGTGTTATTGACGGAGACGGACACTCTTTAACATATACCGGTTCAAGACTATTTAACTGGTTGTCTGGTGGTGCAATAATAAGAAATTTAGTAATTAACGCTAGCGACGGTTTCTATTGGGGTTCAACAATCGCATACGGCATGAGCGAACTATCTTTAGTTGAAAACGTTACTTTAAACGCAATGTTTACAACTCAATCATGTTTTAGAGCAGTAAATAAAGATTTCTGGATTCAACTTGGTGGAGATAATGGTGTTTATGGTACAGGTGGAATGTTTGGAATGATTGAGAACTCTACAGTTGAGAACTGTACAATAAACTTAGATATATCAAGACTTGAAAGTGGAGAAAACTTTGGCGCAGTATGTTATGATGCGAAGCCTAACACCGCAATTAGAAATTGTAAGATTATAACTACATATGAAAATATGGCGGTAGTCAAGGTCGATTCAGGCGCAACTATCATTACTGATAACACCGTTTCTTTATTAAAAGAATGTGACTATACTATTGAACATTATTTAGAGAATAATGGTGTATATAATAAAAACGATGAATTAACTCAACATTTAAAAGGATTTACAGATAGATTAGTTAACGCTAGCCCATTATCTATTAACGGATATGCGTTTGATACAGAAAATACATTGAATGTACTCGATGGGAAAATTAAAGAAGATGGTTCTTTAGTCTTAAAAGTATATTATAAAAAATCAAACGTAAGATTTGAAAGCGAATTACCTAGACACTTTGATGCGTCTAAAGGCGATGAGTACCAACTAGAATTCTCTATCTATTTAGAGGATCAATTAGTTGAAAGCGGATATACTATAACATCAAGCGATCCAAGCATTTTATCAGTTGATGAAAACAATAAAGTAACAGTATTAAAATCAGGTTACGCTAAAGTTGTTGTAGAATATCAAAATGCTACAATGACTTTTGAATTTGATTGTATTACTGGCCTAATTAAAACCGAAGAAGACTGGTGGAAGATATTTGATGATTTAACTGGTTATTATAAACTTTCAAACGATATTTCTTTAACTGATAATGTATGTAATCACTTTGGTGAAAATGGCTATATGATTAACCACACATTTAGTGGTGTGCTTGATGGTGATGGACATACTTTATCATATACAGGTAACAAACTATTTACTAGTGTTGAAGGAACAATTAAAAACATTCATTTAAGTGCGGGAAGTGGATATTACTGGGGTTCAGCGATTGCGTATTTCTTAAGCGACGCTAAATTAGAAAATATCACGCTCGATGCGACTATCGATAGATATAACACTTACTGGTACGCTGCGGATATGTTTATTGAAGCCCCAGGATCAGGCGCTTTAGCGGTATGGGTTACTACAACAAAATTTAAAGATATAGTTATCAACTTAATGTTAACTGATGAATGCAATCTAGATTATTATGTTGGAATCGCTCATAGTGTTTTAAATTCTTCATTTGATAATGTAACTATTAACTGTAATAAAGAAGTTAGAGTTATGAATGAAGGAAACACAGAATATGATAATGTAACAGTCAACAATTCATCTAAAACATATAAGATTGAATACTATAAAGATGGTGTGAAAGACGATTCTTTAACTCAAGAATTAAATGGCACTATGGGATTTACTGTTAGTGTTACACCTACTACTATAATCGGTTATACATTTGATGAGGATAACACTAATAATGTTTTAAGTGGAACTGTAAAAGAAGATGGCTCTCTAGTTTTAAAACTTTATTATAAAACTTCAGTTACTGAATTATCAACAGAAGAAGATTGGTTGTCAATTTATAGTAGCGATATCTCTTTACAAGGAACATATATACTAAAAAACGATATTGTTTTAACAAAAACAGTCGCTGATCAAGAAGAATACATGGTTAACTACGAATTTAGTGGTGAAATTGATGGAAACGGATATTCCATCACTTATTCTGGTAATAAACTATTCACTACATTTAGTGGAACATTAAAAAACATCACGCTAAACGCTGGAAATGGTTATTACTGGGGCTCAGCTCTAGCGTACTTTGTATCAAGCGCTAAAGTTAGTGATGTGACAGTTAATGCAACATTCAGTAGAAACAATACATATTGGTATGCGCCAAATGTAGGATATATAGAAGCTCCAGGTTCTGGTGCATTAGGTGTTTGGATTGAAAATTCAAGCTTTAGTGATTTAACTATTAATGTTGAACTAACTGGCGACGCTAGAAAAACATACTATGCTTCAATTGGATATAGTGTTAACACATCAACAATTGATAATGTTGTAGTTAATTCTCACACTAATTTAGATTCAATAAAAATCGGAGATAGCGATGTTAGCCAAGTAGTATTCAATTTGATTGAAGATCCTATTGAATATACATTAATTGAAAACGAAGAAGATTTTTGGAATATTTATAAAGATTCAACTTCATTATCAGGAAATTATAAACTTGCGAACGATATCACACTAACTAAAAATACTGGAGAAGGAAATGGATATCAAGTTAACTATCAATTTAATGGAATAATTAACGGCGACGGACACACTCTTAATTATTCTGGCGCAAGACTATTCAATACATTTAGTGGAACATTAAAAAACATTACATTAAATGCTGGAGATGGTTACTACTGGGGTTCAGCACTTTCATATTTCTTATCTAACGCAATAATTGAGAATGTAACGATATCTGTTAATTTTAGTAGATCAAATACATATTGGTACGCAAATGGTTACATTGAAGCTCCAGGATCAGGTGCTTTAGCTGTGTGGGCTGATAGTGTTACTATTGACGGATTAGTTATTAATTATGAATTAAGTAATGATGCGACAACTCAGTATTACGCCGCTATAGCATACGAATTAAAGAATTCAACATTATCTGATATTACTATTAATGCTAAGGTTGATTTAGATGTGATAAAAACTGGAAACAGTGATGTATCACAAGTAATCATAAACAAATTAGATTAATATAAAAAATATAAAAAGGAGAAAACATTTTATGAAAAAGACATTTAATCTTTTTACATTACTTGTTGTATTTGGATTAGTCTTATCAGTAGTAGCTTGTAAT
>CALCVH010000176.1 GCA_937907585.1 uncultured Bacillota bacterium
GAGTGATGCTTAATAAGAAATTATTATATACAGCTGTAACTAGAGCGAAGGATTATCTTGTATTAATAGGTGATTTTATAACTTTAAATAGGACTATTAGAGTGCTATCTGAAGATAGAAAAACTCGAACTAAAGAGTTTATCAATAATTAATTCTTGAATAATAATTTTTATTATTTTATAATAAACTGAACTGATTGAGTAAAGATTAGTAGTAAGAATAAATTGTTTATAGAGAGTTCTGGTTTGGTGAAACAGAATACAATAATCTTATGAAGCTCCTTTATTAGGTTTATGGGTGATTCCTTTATAGATCAAAAATTGAGAGCTGATCATATAATGTGACTCAGAATAAAGGTGGTACCGCGGAAAAGATTTCGTCCTTAAATTATTTTTTAAGGACTTTTATTTTGTTTATATGGGAGGAATAAATAAATGCGCTATTTAAAAGGAAATGAAATCAGAAGAATGTGGCTTGATTTCTTTAAAAGTAAGGGACATGACGTAGAAGAAAGTGCTTCTTTAGTCCCATCAGACGATAAGTCGTTATTATGGATGAACGCTGGTGTTACGCCACTTAAAAAATATTTTGATGGTAGAAAAACACCAAAGAATCCTAGAATTTGTAACGCTCAAAAATGTATTAGAACTAACGATATAGAAAACGTTGGTAAAACATCTAGACATCATACGTTCTTCGAAATGTTAGGCAACTTCTCAATTGGAGATTATTTTAGAGATGAAGTTATCCCTTGGGCAGTAGAACTATTAACTAGTGATGAATGGTTCGCTATTCCAAAAGAGAAATTATTTATTACATATTATCCAGATGATTTAGATACACTAAATAAATGGGTAGAATCTGGAATAGATAAGTCACATATGGTACCATGCGCTGGTAACTTCTGGGAGATAGGTGAAGGACCATGTGGACCTGATACCGAAATATTCTTTGATAGAGGAAGCAAATACGGCGATTTCACTCCTAAAGCCATTTCAGATGATATTGAAAATGATAGATATATTGAAATTTGGAATATAGTATTTAGCCAATTTAATTCTGATGGTACTGGAGATAGATTAAACTATAAACCTTTACCAAAGAAGAACATAGATACAGGTTCGGGACTTGAAAGACTCGCATGTGTATTCCAAGGAGTAGAAACTAATTTTGATACAGATTTATTCACTCCTATTATTCATGAAGTTGAAAAAGTATCTAATAAAGAATATAAGGGAGAAGCGTCTTTTAAGATTATCGCAGATCACTTAAGAACTATCACTTTCGCTATTTCTGATGGTGCATTATTCTCTAATGAAGGTAGAGGATATGTTTTAAGAAGACTACTTAGAAGAGCGGTTAAACACGGAATATCATTAGGTATTAAAGAACCATTCTTATATAATCTTGTAGATACAGTTGTAGAAGAAATGAAAGGATTCTATCCTAACTTAGAAACAACTAAAGAATTATCTAAGAAGTTAATCAAACAAGAAGAAGTTAAATTCTTTAACACAATTGACTCTGGTCTTGAAAAGTTGTCAGATATCATCTCTAAATCTAATGGTGTAATCAGTGGAGAAGATGCATTCTTACTTTTTGATACATATGGATTCCCTCTAGAATTAACTGAAGAATACGCTAGTGAAAAGAATATATCAGTTGATAAGAATGGATATTATAAGATGATGGAAGCTCAAAAAGAAAGAGCGCGTAAAGCTCAATCTAACCAATCATCATTCGCTAAACAAAATCAAGAATTCTTAGATTATAAAGAAGAATCAGTCTTTACTGGATATGATTCACTAGTTGAAGATGCGACAATCATCAAAGTATTTGATACAGGATTCGTTACTGATAAGACTCCATTTTATGCAGTATGTGGTGGACAGATTGGAGATACTGGTACAGTAACTAAAAATGGAATCAGTTACGCAATAACTGATACATTGATGATGCCTAATAAACAACATCTCCATGTGGTTGAAAACCCATATCTATTTAGTGAAGGTGATAAGGTAAGACTCGCTGTTGATGATGAAAGAAGAGAAGCGTTAAGAGAAAACCATTCTTGTTGTCACTTAGTATTTAAAGCGTTAAGAGAAGTTTTAGGTAACCATGTATCTCAACAAGGTTCAGAAATCTCTAAAGAAGCATTAAGATTTGATTTTAACCACTATGAATCATTAAGCGATGATGTGATATTAAAAGTTGAATCATTAACTAATGAATATATAAATAACGCATATGAACAAAAGACTGTAGAAGTTCCGATTGATGAAGCTAGAAACTTAGGCGCTATCGCTGAATTCGGTGAGAAATATGGTGATAAAGTCAGAGTCGTTGACCTTGGCGCAACAATTGATGTTTGTGGTGGAACACATGTTAAAAATACTAAAGATATTGGTAAGTTTATGATCCAATCAATCTCATCAATTGGTTCAGGTATCTATAGATTAGTTGGTTTAACTAAATCTCAAATTGAACACGAAAAAGATTATTTTAAAGGAATTAGAGAAGATTTTAAGAAATTATCTAATAAGGCTATTGAAATCGAAAATAAAGCTAAAGAAGCTAATCTAGATCTAAAGTTTAATCATAAGATTAATGAAGTTTATACATTCAGTTATCAAGATGTGATAAATTTAAGACTCGAACAAGCTAAACTTATAGAAGCTGTTAAGAACTTCGATAAAGAAGTTAATAAGAAGATGAGTGAAGCTAGTCTAGAAACATATTCTAAATATCTAGATTTATTAAATGATAAGGGCGGAGTAATCAAATTAAAAGATTTTGAAAAATCAGAATTAAGAAATCTAGTAGATTATCTCGCATCATTTAAGGTTAATTCAACTGTAGCGTTAATAGATGAAACTGATAATAAATTACAAATATTAGTAAAGAACTTAAATCCAAATAAAGACGCATCATCAATTTTAAAAAGCGCACTTTCTATCGCTGATGGTAGAGGCGGAGGAAAGAAAGATTTTGCGCAAGGCGGAGCTCCATCAGTTGATAAATTAGATGAAGTATATAACTACCTGGTTGAGGAAATTAATAAATGAGAATAATGGGTCTTGATTTAGGAAATAAAACCTTAGGAGTTGCGATATCTGATTCTTTAATGATGTTCGCAACAGGCTACCCTACAATCCGTTTCAAATCAAAAGATTTTAATACAGCACTCAGTGAAATATTAAAAGTTATTGAAAAAGAAAAAGTAGATGAAATAGTATTAGGTCTTCCAAAAAACATGGATGGCTCTATCGGTTTTCAAGCTCAAATCTGTCTTGATTTTGGAAAAAGACTAGAAGAAGCGTCTCACATAAAAGTTAATATGTTTGATGAAAGACTCACATCTAAAATAGGATTAAATTCTATGATTATGGGTAATGAAAACAAGAAAACAAGACACGATGCGATAGATGAAGCCGCAGCGAAAGTAATACTACAAGACTACTTAGATAAAAGAAGGAAAAGCGCATGAAAGAAGTAGAAAATAAGAACGACGCTAGTTATATTACTGATGAAGATGGTAACGAATTAGAAATTGAGATAATCACAGAATTCGAAAGGGATGAAGACGGAAGAAGCTTTGTTGTATATGTGGATAAATATCCAGAAGAAACTGACACTGAAAATAGCTTTTTCGTTGGAGAAGTAATCACTTTAGAAGATGGTTCTCAAGAATTAATTGATGTAAATGATGAAGAAGATATGATGTATTGTCAGAAGATGTTTGATGATTACTTCCAACAAGAATTATCAAGATCTATGGGCGATGAAGATTATAACGACGAGGATACAATAGTTAGTTAATGTTTGAAGATTTAAAGGAGTACGCTATATTAAATAATGTTCCAATTATAAGAGATGGAGGATTTGAATTCCTCTCTTTGGAGATTCAAAAACATTCATCATCAAGCGTTTTAGAAATTGGTACTGCAATCGGATATAGCGCAATAAGACTCGCATCTATTGGATTAAATGTCACAACTATAGAAAGAAATAAAGATATGTATGATCTAGCAGTTAAAAACGTAGATAGATATAATTTAAATGATAAAATAGAATTAGTTTATCAAGATGCATTAGATTATGCTCCAACTAAAACATATGATCTGATTTTTATAGATGCGGCTAAAGCACAAAATAGAAAGTTTTTTGAAAGGTTTTCTCCATTTTTAAATGATGGAGGAATCATCATAGTAGATAATTTAAATTTTCATAATTTAGTTGACCAAGATTTAAGTGAGATTAAATCTAAAAATCTAAGAAGTTTAGTTAGAAAAATAAATGAATTTAAGGAGTGGCTTAAAAATAATCCAGACTACATAACAGAATTTAC
The DNA here is from genome assembly GCA_937907585.1 of uncultured Bacillota bacterium. Classification (GTDB taxonomy): domain Bacteria; phylum Bacillota_I; class Bacilli_A; order Izemoplasmatales; family UBA1188; genus UBA1188. Next base: position 4,349 of record CALCVH010000176.1, read on the forward strand.
TGATATGGGTGATGGAATGAGCGTATCAATAAAGAGATGTTAATAACGTATCTATATGATTTAAGTGAACTTGATAAGATGGGAGATGCGATAGTTTTATCTTTAAAAGACTATTCTTTTAGCCAACCTAAAATGTTTACTGTAGATGAAATAATTAATATAAAAAATACCATAGATAAGAAGGTATTTTTATCTATCACTCCACTATTTCATGAAGATGATTTTATTAGCTTAAGACCTATTATAAAGAAGCTATCTATTTTAGATGGTTTCATATTCCAAGATTTAGGTTTAATAGAACTATTTAAAGAAAACAACATATTAGATAAAGCTATATACGCTCCAGAAACATTTATTACTAATCATTTAGATAGAGATTATTTTAGGCCAAGTGGTCTTAATATATTCTTAATATCTAGAGAGATAACTCTAGAAGATATTAAGAATATATTAGATAAAAAAGAAGATACTTTATATATGTATCAAGCGTTTGGATATTCAATGATGTTTTATTCATATAGACATCATTTTGAAAACTACTTTAAACACTATGGATTAAATCTTGATTTATCTAATAAATATAATGTTTCTATTAAAGAAGAAAATAGAAGTGAGCTATATAAAACAATTGAAGATAACAAAGGATTTAGAATATATAAAGATAAGATTCTAAACGCATATAAGGAAGTTAAAGAATTAAATATAGATTATATTTTACTTGAAAGAATATTTATAGATGATTTCATGTATTATGACTCTATAAAGCTATTTAATTCTAAAATGAGTTTAACGTCTTTCTATAATAAATATGATAAGCATCTATTTGATAAAGGATATCTTTATCACGAAGTAGGTTTACTTAAGGAGGAAAAATAATGAACATTCCTGAATTATTGTTGCCGGCGGGGAACCTAGATAAATTAAAGATAGCGCTTATTTATGGCGCTGATGCAGTATATATTGGGGCTAAATATTATTCTTTAAGAGCCCAAGCTTCTAATTTTACATTAGATGATATTAAAGAAGGTGTAGAATTTGCGCATTCTTTAAATAAAAAAGTGTATATAACAGTTAACGTTATACCTAGAGAAAGAGAAATAGGTGGTGTTCTTGATTATCTTAAAAAATTAGAAGGATTAAAAGTGGATGGACTTATTATATCAAGTCCTGCGATTCTAGAAATCGCAAGAAAGAACACTAATCTTCATATATCTATCTCTACTCAAATGTCAGTTATTAACTCATACGCTACTAATTATTTTTATAATAATGGCGCTAGTAGAGTGGTACTTGGAAGAGAATGTTCTATTGATGAAATTAGAAAAATAAAAAAGAATACTAAGGCAGAACTCGAAGTTTTTATACATGGTGGTATGTGCAGCGCTTATAGTGGAAGATGCACATTATCAAATTATATGTCTAATAGAGACGCTAATAGAGGTGGATGCGCTCATTCGTGTAGATGGAATTATTTAGTATATGAGGATGAAAGTAAAATCGATACTGATTATCCATTCCAAATCGCATCAAAAGACCTTGTGAGCATCGAGTATATTAAAGAACTAGTTGAAATAGGTGTTGAGAGTTTAAAGATTGAAGGAAGGATGAAATCCTTACATTATGTCGCAACACTTAGTTACACATATAGAAAGTTGTTAGATGATATTAAAAATAATTCTCTTAAAGAATATGATTATTATTTAAAATTGTTAGAATCAAGTGAAAATAGAGAAAACGCAAGTGGATTCTTTAGTGGAAGAAACGATGATAGTATCGCTTTATATTCTAAAAATGGACTTGAAGCGAACCAATCATTCTTAGGAATAGTGCTTGATTATGATAAGAATAAAAAAGAGGCTTTATTTGAAGTAAGAAACCATTTTGAAAAGTTAGAAAAAGCGGAAGTAATGTCTCCAGGAAAGGACCTATTTGATATCACAATATTAAATATATATAAGGATGGAATTGAGACATCAAGCGCTAAAAACGCTTTAGATAAGGTAATTATCAAAACTGATAAAACATTAAATAAAAATGATATATTAAGGAGAATTTAATCTATGAAAACAGTGGTTATTAGCGTAGCTGGTGGATCTGGAAGCGGAAAGACGACAGTCGCAAATAAAATAATTCAAAAATTTAAAAAGAGTGAAGTTAGAATTATTAGATTAGATGATTATTATAAAAAGTTAGATCTTCCATTTGAAGAAAGAAAACTTGTTAACTATGATCATCCAGATTCATTAGATTTTGATCTGTTTGTTGAACAGATAAAAGAGCTAATTGATGGTAAAGAAATCAATAAACCGTTATATGATTATTCTATGCATCAAAGAAAAGATGAAACTGAACTTATTGAACCATCTAGGATATTAATACTTGAAGGTATTCTTGTTTTAGAAGATGAAAGAATAAGAGATTTATCTGATATAAAGATATACGTAGATACAGATTCTGATTTAAGATTCATTAGAAGAATGTTGAGAGATATAAGCGAAAGAGGAAGAAGTGTAGAATCCGTAGTTAACCAATATTTAACCACTGTTAAACCGATGCATGAAGCATTTGTAGAAAAGACAAAAAAGTACGCTGATATCATCATTCCAAATGATTTTTCTCATGATGTAGCAGTAGACTTACTTGAATCTAAGATATTTGAGATTCTAAAAAAATAACATTCTTTTGAAAAAAGAATAAGGATATATTATAATAGTAAAAGAAACGAAGGAGAATATATTATGGCAGAACGTTTACATCAAATTACGGCTCAGTATTTAGAAGATATTAAAAAAGAGAAAGAATATCTTAATACTGTTGAAGTACCACAAAATCAACAAGCTTTACAAGAAGCTAGAGCTTTAGGTGATTTATCAGAAAACGCTGAATACGCTGCGGCAAAAGAAAAAGAAAAACAACTAAATGATCGTCTTGCGGAAATAAACGATATCATCAGATATCATGAAATAATCACTGCAGAATGGTGCACAATAAGATATGATGAACTTGGAATTACTAAGGATATCGTGTTAGTAGGTGTGCTTGAAGCTGATCCAGAACAAAAGAAGATTTCAAGAGAATCTCCTCTTGGAAAAGCTATTTCTGGAAGAAAAGTTGGCGAAACTGTAACATTCACATCTGGAACTGGTAAGAAGGTTGTTGTTACACTTGTCAGCAAAGGAAAAATGAAATAATGTTTTTCGCAGTACTAGGAGCTATGGATTCAGAAGTAGCTTCTTTTAAAAACTTGTTAGAAGATATTAAAGAAGTTGAATATAATGGGTTTAAATATATACTTGGAAAGAAAAATTCCAATGATGTAGTAGTCACTAAAAGTGGTGTAGGAAAAGTGAATATGGCTATGGCTGTAACTAAATTATTAAATCATTTTGATGTTGATTTAATAATTAATACCGGTATAGCTGGAAGCTATAATACCAAAATAAATACTACATGCGTCGCAACTATGGTTAGATATCACGATATATTAAATCTGCCTATAGAAAGTGAATTACTTAAACCAATATATCCAAACGAACATCTAATTAATGAAGCTAAAAAGATTCTTCCTGAATGTTTATTTGGAACATTCTTAACTGGAGACCAATTCATAACTAAAATAGAAGATCTCCATAACGCGCCACTAGAAAACGTTGTAGCGTGCGATATGGAATCTATGGCTGTCGCAAGGGTTGCGCAAGTGTTCAATAAAGATTTTTTAATTATTAGAACTATTTCAGATAACCTATCAATTGATGCGGCCACTAAGAATGAAGAGTTTACTGCGTTTTCCGCTATTAATACTGTGCTAAAATTTATAGATAATTATAATTAACTCATAGGTACTAAAACTTATGAGTTTTAGTTTATATAAATCCGCATATACTGAATTCTTGAAAAGAAATTTAATATATTTTATAATATATTATTATGAAAGAAGATAGTTTACTAAAGTATATTCCAATCGAATATAAGCACTCAATTCATGATGTTGACTTCGAAAAGTATTTTAAAGAAGGATATAGAATGTTGTTTTTTGATTTGGATAATACTATAGCTGACTATGAGACACATTATCCAGAAAAGGATAAAATTGAATTATTTGATTATTTAAAGGAATTAGGATTCGAATGCTTTATTCTATCAAACAACAAAGAAAAAAGAATAAAGAAATTTGAAGACAGTTTAGGTGTAAAAGGCTTTTATTCTTTAAGAAAGCCATTTACAGGAAGAATTAGGAAGTACATCTTAGATGAATCTATGGATACTAATAAGATATTATGGGTTGGAGACCAAGCTGTTACTGATGTAAAGTGCGCTCACAAACTTGGAATCAATACCATATTATTAGACCCAATTAAACCCGCTACTGAACATTGGTATACTAAGATCAATAGATTTGTTGAAAGATCTATATTTAAAAAAATTAGAAAGAAATATAGTAGCGTATATTCTAGTTTAGGGTTGGAGAATAGATATGGTAGATGAAGAAAAAAGATTTTGTCCTGGATGTGGAGCGTTAATCCAAGACACAGATAAAAGTAAAGAAGGATATGTACCAGAACAGGTATTTTTAAATTGCGATCCTGAAAAAATCGTATATTGTCAGAGGTGCTTTAGAATTAGAAACTACCATGATGTAGCGTCTAATGATTTGCCAAGCGAAGACTATTTAAAAGTATTGTCTCAAATCAATGCGACAGACTCACTAATAGTGTTAATTGTCGATGTATTTGATTTCTCTGGATCATTCTTACCAAATATTAAAAGAATCACTGGCCAAAACGATGTAATACTCGCCGCTAATAAAGTAGATTTGCTTCCTCAAAGCACAAATAAAGAAAAGATTCTTAATTGGATCGATATGATGCTAAAAGAGGAAGGATTAAATGTATTAGATTCTATTCTCATTTCATCAAAGAAGAATATCTTTATTGATGAATTAATAGAATTAATAATGAAACACAAAAACAATAGAGATGTATATATCGTCGGAAGCAGCAATGTTGGTAAAAGTAAACTTATCAACCAAATTATTAAAAGGCTCGATGGAACTGATGGAGATGCGCTTACAGTATCATACGCACCAAATACTACATTAAATTTTGTAGGTTTCCCTTTAGGAGATGGAACATCTATTTATGATACTCCAGGTGTATTAAATAGACATCAATACTTAAGATATTTATCTAAAAAATCACTTAAAATGATTGTTCCACAAAGAGAAATTAAAGCTCAAGTATATCAACTAGATCCAGACCAGACATTATTTATTGGGGGACTTGCGAGATTTGATTTTCTAAGCGGCGCAAAAGCTGATAAATCAAATGTTGTATTATATTTTTCAAATAGTATTCCTATTCATAGAACAGCTCTAAAAAACGCTGATAAGCTATATGAAGAAAGATTATATACTCTTCTAACTCCACCATTCTCAAGTGATGAAGCTCTTCCAAGATTCCAAGAAAAAGAATTCTCTGTAAGAGATAACTCTAAATATGATATCGTTATATCAGGACTTGGATTCATCTCTTTAAGAGCGCCTTTTAGAATCAAGGTTCATGCGCCAGTTATGGTAGGCGTATATATTAGAAAGGCTATTATATAATGGATTATAAGAAAGATTATTTGCCTGTAGTTAAGGAAGTTGTAAAAGAAAAAAGATTCATTCACACTCTTGGTGTAATATATGAAGCCATGTTGTTTTCAACTATTTATGGAGAGAATCTAGATAAGGCTAGGATAGCCGCAACTCTTCATGATTATACTAAATATCTAGATGAAGACCAAGAAAGATATATAATGATGAAATATTATGGTTTCGATAAATATAAAAGATATCCTAGATCTATTTATCATGGATTTACCGCAGCAATATTAGCGAAAGAACGATTAGGCGTAGATGATGAAGAAATATTAGACGCTATTAGATATCACTCTATAGGTAAAGTTAATATGACCTTATTAGAAAAAATAATATATGTCGCTGATTTTTCTGAACCAGGAAGAAAGAGTGAAGAATCTAAAAGAATTCATGATATCGCTTTAAAGGATTTAGATTTGGCTCTTTATTACGCAATGAAATCAGTGATAGAAGATAATGAAAAAGAAAATAAAGAAATTCCAAAAGAATCATATGACGCTTATGAATATATTAAGGAGATAATAGAAAATAGATGAATAAAGAACTTGAAAAAATACTCAAAGCATTAGATGACGCTAAACTTATGAATATTTGTCTATATGATTTAGAAAATACAAACCCTTTTTATAATTATGTGTTTGTTTCAACCGCATCTAATAAAAGACAGCTTCAAGCCGCTTTAAGATATATAGATGAAGCAAAAATAGAATATAGACATGTTGAAGGAAAAGATTCTGAATCATGGCTTTTAATAGATTGTGATGATGTAATAATCAATATATTCTCTAAAGATGGAAGAGAATTATATGATATAGATAGTCTATATTATGAATTCAATAAGTTAGTTTAATTAAAAATATTTCTAATTATAATACGATTATTTTTGATTATATATTATTATAAACAATGGTTAATGGCATGACTGTTTTAAAGAAGGAAAAAATTTTTTCTTCTTTTTTTACTGATTTTTGGCACTTCTTGAGTATGTATTATATAAGGAGGATATTTTTAAAAATGAAAAATGAACACAATGTGTTACAAATTATTGACAATTTGAACCTAAATGATGTAAGATATCGGAAAGGAGGTATGAATATGGCACAAGCGACATTTAGCGTTCGAATGGATGAAAGTTTAAAAAAAGAGCTTGATAAGTTATGCGCCGAATTCGGTATGACTACATCAACCGCAATTAATATATTTGCGAAAGCTGTAGTTAGAGAACGTAGAATTCCGTTTGAAATCTGTTCATATGAAGGTAGAACAGTAACAAGAGAAGGAGCTTTAAACGCAATTAAAGAATTAAGAAGTGAATCCATTAGAAACGGAAACTGCGACATGACTTTAGATGAAATAAACGCAGAAATTAACGCAACTAGAAGAGGAAGATAAATGAACTACTATGTTGTTCTAGATACAAATGTGATTGTTTCTGCGTTGTTGTCTAAAAACGAGGATTCAGCGACTGTTCAAATACTTAATGCGGTGTTTGAAAATAAAATAAAATTATTATTTAGTTTAAATATAAAAAAGGAATATAAGGAAGTCTTAAATAGAGACAAGTTTGGATTTCAAAAACCTACAATTAATTACTTACTAAAAACTATAGATAAATATGGAATCCTTATCGATCCTGTAAATAAATGTGATGAATCTTTGCCAGATATAAATGACTTGCCTTTCTATGAAATTCTAATTCAAACAAGAAAATATAATTCTTATTTGATTACTGGCAATACTAAGCATTTTCCCAAAAAACCATTTATTGTTACACCAAGAGAGTTTTTAAATATTATAAATAACGGCTAACGGTATGCTTGTTTTAAAGAAGGAAAAAATTTTTTCTTCTTTTTTTACTGATTTTTGGCACTTCTTGAGTATGTATTATATAAGGAGGAAAAAATGAAAGAGTATAAAAAGTATATTATTATTGGAGTTTTCACAGTAGTAATTGTATTAGGAGCCATTTTAATTAATGGATTAATTAATAGTGGTGTGTTTAGAAAAAATGTAGATAAACAAGCAGAAGTAACTACTATTATCACAACCACAAACACAACGAGCGAAACAACCACAAAGAAAATTATAGTGGTTGAGATTAAGGGTGAAGTTTATTATCCAGGTGTATATGAATTCGAAAAAGATGAAGTAGTCGTTCAAGATGTTATTAATATGGCTGGAGGATTAACTAAAAAAGCGGATACTTCATTTATTAATCTAGCTGAAGTTGTTGAAAATCATTCATCTATTACTATCGGAACATATGATACAGTTTCTTATGTATTAAAAGAAAATGAAACATATCAAAAAGTAAATATTAATACATGCACAATAGATGAATTGATTACACTTGATGGAATTGGCGAAACAAAAGCGAAAAATATTATTTCATATCGAAAAAACAACGGTTTCTTTTCTTCTATAGAAGATATTAAAAATGTTGAGGGAATCGGTGAGTCACTTTATCAAAAGATTAAAGATCATATTACGGTATGATGATGTTAGTGGCTTAATCATTTATCTAGTTCCATCAGTTTTATTACTACTATTATCCATTTCTTATGGATTTTTAATCATACCATACATTCTGTATCTAATATATTTATATAAAAGAATGAGAAGATTATTTCTCTATTCTATAATCATTTCAATCTTTATATTTCTTGTTTTTATAGTTAATTATATTATATTTTATTACGCTCCTATACAAGATAAGTTGACTGGGATAATAACATATAAAGATAATAATTATTTCCTTATAAAGAAAGGATTCTTATATTACAAGATATATTATAAAAATACAGATGAAATATTAATTGGAGAGAAAATATCTCTAATTATTAGTCCAAATGATATTACAGAAAGAAATGTTCCAAATACTTTTAGTTATTATAAATATAAATTACAAAACAGAATTATAGGCGAGTATAATTTAGTAAGTTTTCGTGTTATTAAGAAACATTCAATTTATTCAATTAGACAACTGACTTTATCATATATTGAGAATAAGTTTAATATAGATACGTCTATGTATTTAAAGAGGATTATACTTGGAATATCCTCTTTTGATAATGATTTAAATAACGCTATAAAAGACGAAGGAATATTATTTTTATTTGCGATATCAGGCTTGCATATAGGATTAATATCTAAATACTTTAAAAAGCTATTAAATATATTTAATGTACCACTAGAAATAACATCTGTATTACTAGTGGTACTCTTAATAGCTTATTCATTTATAGTTAAAGAGTCTTCAAGTGTCTCTAGAAGTATTTTTATGATTGTCGTAATAGAAATATTATCACTACTAAATAAAAGAATAGAAAGACTGGATTTATTAACATATAGTTTCATCATCTATTTAATAATTAATCCATTTTCAATCTATAATATTGGGTTTTATTTAACTTTCTTATCTACAGCGGTTATATATTTATCTAAAGAAAAGAATATAGTTAAATTATCTTTATCTATAATTATCTTTTCATCTCCATTAATTCTTTATTCTAATAGTGAGATATCATTATTTATATTATTTTATTCATTATTCTTTAGTATTGTATTTGAAAGAATAATTATTCCACTATCATATTTAACATTTATATTCTACCCATTTGATTTTTTGTATAACGCTTTAATAAAGACATTAAATATCGTTATAAAAATATTTAATGATTTTAATATAAAATTAGGTTACTCAATCTCAAATGTTTATTATTTGATATTGATATATTTTCTGGTTCTATTAATATTTATATTTTTAAAGGATAAGAAGAAGCTAATATTGTATGTTACATTCTTAATAATTACATTAACATTTAATTATATAGGTAGTGTATATTCGTTTTTTCCATCTGTTGAGATGATAGATGTTGGACAAGGTGATTCATTCTTAATTAGAACTGGATTTAAAAATATATTAATTGATACTGGATATGAAGATGATTATCACACAACAATTACTTACCTAAAATCAATGAATATTCATAAGCTAGATGCGATATTTTTATCACACGCAGATGATGACCACGATGGTGAACTTGAAAATATTAAAAAAGAATTAAATGTTAAAAAGGTATATTCTTCTCTTGATGGGGTTAAGTTTAAATATAATCAAGTTTATATTGATACATATTCATTAGATAATAAAGATCCTAATGAAGGATCAATGGTAATGAATATCAAAATAAACGGTATATCTATTTTATTTACTGGAGATATAGAGAAGATGGGCGAAGAATATATCCTATCAAAAGATATAAAGGATATAACTATATTAAAAGTTCCACATCATGGATCAAATACATCTTCATCAGTTAAATTTGTGAATAAGTTGAATCCTAAAATATGTTTAATATCAGTTGGAAAAAACAATAAATATGGACATCCAAATAAAGAGGTAATTGATAGATATAATAATATCGGTTCAATTATTTATAGAACAGATGAATTAGGGACTGTTAAGATAAAAATTATCAATAATCACTTATATATTGATTCATTTAGAAAGGATAATTTATTTTGGATATTTAATCTAAAGAATAAGCGCTTCATATTAAATTAATTATGATATAATTTAAATATGAAGAGTGTTTACTGTCTATATTCTATGGACAATAGAAGAATAATAAAATATAGAAATAAAATCATCGAAGAATCTCAAGTCGATGATTTTAATATATCAATTTTTGATTTAGATAATTCAAGTCTTGAACAGGCTATAGAAAGCGCTAATTCAATACCATTTCTATCTGATAAAAGAATCGTTGTGATGAGCAACGCATCATTTTTAGGTAAACTTTCAAGAGGAGATGAAAAATCTAAGAATGAACCAGTGAACCTTTCTAGATTAGAAGAATATCTATCTAATCCTTTATCCTCTACTATACTGATTATTGAATGTCCAAAAGATGCGTTAGATTCTAAAAAAGAAGCTGTAAAGATAATCAGAGATAATAAATATGATATAGAATTAAAAATTCCTGATAAACCAACAATCATAAAATATATCGATGATAAAGTTAAAGAAAAGAACTGTTTTATCAAAACAGATGCGAGAGATGAATTAATAAGAAGAGTATCTGATGATCCAATGAATTTTGAATCAGAAATAGAAAAACTCTTTCTATATATGGAAACTTCTAAGAAGAGAGTTATTACTAAGAACATAATTCAAGGATTGATTGTTGATAGTCAATCAGCTAATATATTTGAACTTATGAACGCTCTTCTTGAAAGCAATAAAAAAAGAGCTCTTGAAATCTATTATGAACTAATAGAAGAAAATAATGAACCTTTAAAAATTCTTGGTTTCTTAATTAATAGATTCACTCAGATTCTATATACTAAGGAAATGTTAAGAGATAGAAAAATAACTAAGGAAGATATCGCTAAAATATTACAGGTATCAAGTGGACAAGCTTACTACATCACTAAGAACGCTAGAGAAATAGATTATAAGAAACTATCTAAGTGTTTAAATGATTTAAAGGAATTAGATTACAGTACTAAAGTAGACTTTAAATATGGCAGTGATGAAGGTCTTGGATTTGAATTATTTCTCTTAAAACAATAAAAAAAGAAGCTAAGCTTCTCAATTTATTGAATATTAAGCTAATGCATTAACATGTTTAGCAAGTCTTGACTTTTGGTTAGCAACATAGTTCTTATGTACAATACCTTTTGCGCAAGCCTTATCTAATTTTGTAAATGCTACAACTAAAGCTTTATTTCCTTCTTCTTTATTTTCAGCTTTTTCAACAGCTTTGATCGCAGTCTTTAAAGAAGATTTGAATGAAGTATTTTGAAGATTATGTTTTCTGCTAGTTTTAATAGTCTTCTTATCACTTTTGATATTTGCCATATTATTTCCTCCACTTAACGATTAAGCATTATAGCAAATATTAGAACAAAAATCAAGCGAATAATTAACAAGTATTTATGTGAGGCAAAAAGATGATTATAGGCGAAATTAATGAGTTTAAGGTAAAGAGAGTTGCGGATATTTCTTATATTCTTGATGATGGAGATCAAGAAGTATTTTTACATAAAAAAGAAGCATTAACAGAACACGAAGTTGGTGATACTGTTAAAGCATTTATCTATCTTGATTCTAGAAGAAGAGTGTGTGCTAGCGAGAATACGCCATTAATTACCGTATCAAAACCAGCGTTCTTAAAAGTTGTTGATGTGAAGGATGAAATTGGTTATTTCTTATATTACGGTATGCCTAAAGACCTTCTTTTATCTAAAGATGATTGTATATTTGAAGAATCTGAAAAACCAATGATAGGGGATTATCTATTTGTATATATAATGGTTTCAAATGGCTCATTTAGAGCTAGACTTGTTTCTAAAGCAAGATATAGTGAATACTTACATCCAGAAACAGTTTTAAGAGAAAAAGATTTCTATAAGGTATTTGTTACATCTAGAAGCATTAATGGAATTACTTGTTATACAAAAGAAGGACATGAAGTATTCATATCTAGAGGAAACGATAGATACTTACATAGAATTGGCGAAGAACTTACTGTTGAGATTATTAAAAAAATAGATGATACACACTATCACGGCTCACTTCTTAAGAAGAAAGTTACTCAATTAGATGAGGATTCAAAAAAAGTATATGAATATTTAAAAGTTCATAAAGATGTTGTGTTAAGTGAATCGATGTCACCAATTGAAATATATGGAATATTCCAGATGAGCAAAAGCGCATTTAAAAATGCGGTAGGTCGCCTTTATAAAGATAGACTAATAGAACTATCAAATGGCGTAATCAAATTAAAAGTTGAATAATAGAGAATATTATTATATAATATTACGAATAAAAATTTTAAATTATAGGAGAATTTATTATGGGAAGAGCACATGAAGTTAGAGCCGCTAGTATGGCGAAAACAAATTTAGCAAAAAGTAAATTATATTCTAAATATGGAAAGTTAATTTACATGGAAGCACGAAATGGTGCAGATCCAACAGCGAACCTTAAATTAAGAGCTTTAATTGATAAAGCTAAAAAGGATCAAGTTCCTGCAGATGTTATTAAACGTAATATCGAAAAAGCTAAAGGTGGAACTGGTGAAGCATATTTAGATTGTAGATATGAAGCATACGGACCTAGCGGATCAACATTCGTTATTGAATGCTTAACAGATAATTCAAATAGAACTATCTCTTCATTAAAAGGATATTTTAGTAAATGCGGTTGTCATCTTGGATCAACCGGTTCAGTAACATACAACTATGATTATGTTGGAACAATTGTTACAAAAGGTTTAGATGAAGAAGCAGTATTTGAAGCAGTAGCGATGGCTGATATTGAAGTATTAGATGTTGCGACTGAAGACGATACAGTTGTTATTACTGCAAAACCTAGTGATGTATCTGCAGTTAAAGATGCATTAACTGCTGCTAAAGCTGATATTGAAATCGTTTCTGATGAAGTATCTTGGATTGCTAAAGACTATGTTTCTTTACCAGATGAAGATATTGAAAAAGTACAAAGATTTATGGGTTTACTTGGTGAAAATGATGACGTATCAAGCGTTTATCATAATATAGATAATTTACCAGAAGAGGAATAATGAACCTTCCAAATAAGCTTACTTTATCAAGAATACTTGCGGTATTAGTTATTACGTTATTGTATTTTATATTTAAAGATGCAATATGGAACATTTACTTGATAGCTGGTTTATTCTTGTTAGCGTCTTTCACAGATTTCTTAGATGGAAAGATTGCGAGAAAATATAATTTAGTAACTGGCTTTGGTAAATTGATGGATCCACTTGCGGATAAGTTGCTTGTAATAGCCTTAATAATCATCTTAATTGATTTAGGTTCAATTCCATATATTTGGCTATTACTAATCGTTATCGCTAGAGAATTATTAGTTTTAGGCGTTAGACTTGTCGCTCTTGAACAAGATAAATCTAATGTTATCGCAGCTGATTTCTTCGGCAAAGCAAAAACTATGACACAAATGGTTTCATTAACAATACTTATCCTTCATTATGGTATTTCATTATCTGTTGATAATACATTCACTAATGTGATTTACTATGTAGGATTAGTGCTATTCTATATCTCAATGGTTCTTCTTGTAATAAGCGGAACAGAAATTTTTATAAAAAATAAAAAATATTTTTCTACAAAATAGCACTTTTCGAGTATGTATTAAGTGAGGAGATAAAAAATGGAAAAAGAAGAAAAACGTTTAAAACTTCAATCTGCAATGAAAGAGATTGAAAAAGCATTTGGAAAAGGATCAGTAATGGTTCTTGGAGAAAAAAACAATGATGCAACTGTAGAAGCTATTCCTAGTGGTTCTATCTCACTTGATGCTGCACTTGGTATCGGAGGATATCCAAAAGGAAGAATTATCGAAATCTATGGTCCTGAATCAGGCGGTAAAACTACTCTTGCATTAGAAGCTATTGCATCATGCCAAAAGAATGGCGGATTCGCAGCTTTCATCGATGCTGAACATGCATTAGATCCAAAGTATGCACAAGCCCTTGGAGTAGATTTTGAAAGCTTAATCCTATCTCAACCAGATTCTGGTGAACAAGCTTTAGAAATCACTGACACTCTGGCTAGATCAGGCGCAATTGATATGATAGTAGTCGATTCTGTTGCTGCACTTGTACCTGAAGCTGAAATCAGAGGTGAAATGGGAGACCAGATGGTTGGTGCTCAAGCTAGACTAATGAGCCAAGCTATGAGAAAACTAACATCAGGATTATCTCAAAACAAATGCACCTGTATCTTTATCAACCAGATAAGAGAAAAAGTTGGAGTTATGTTTGGAAACCCAGAAACAACACCTGGTGGTAGAGCTTTGAAGTTCTTCTCATCTGTAAGAATTGAAATCAGAAGAGGAGATCAAATCAAAGATGGTCAAAACATCTCTGGTACATTCGCTAAAATTAAGATCGTTAAAAACAAAGTTGCTGCGCCGTTCAAATCTTGTGAAATTGAACTAGTATTTGGAGAAGGAATATCTCAAGCAGGTGAGCTCGTTGATTTAGGATCTGAATTAGGCATTCTAACAAAGAGTGGAGCTTGGTATTCTTATAAAGGCGAAAAGATTGGTCAAGGTAGAGAAGCCGCTAAAACATATATCAAGAATAACGCTGATGTTATGGAAGAAATTAACACTTCTATAAGACAAGCTTTAGGACTGACTAATTAATAATAAAAAAACGCTATAAATAGCGATATTCTAATATTTAAAACAATGGATAATTATGGATTTTTACTCAACTAACGCCCATAATTATCCATTTTTATTATAAAAATATTTAATTTCCTTTTGATAACCTTTTCATTAAAAGATTACTTAATTGAAAAAGTAAACGCAACAAAATAATACATTCATTAAAGAAATCGATATTTTGAGATATATTGAAGATTTTAACGCATCAA
>CALCVH010000177.1 GCA_937907585.1 uncultured Bacillota bacterium
AACATTTTTAGCTATATTTCTAGTTGGTATTAACTCTCCAAAGGCGTTAATTTCGCACGAACGTATGCGTATTATAATTTATGCTAATGACATACCTTTTCTGGGACTACAATTTATCACAACTATTTTCTTTATATTATTCAACCTTAAAAGTCCAAGTTTGAGATTTAGTAAGAATATCAACACAAATACCTTCAAAAATATAGCCACCATATGAGTCAAGATTATCTGACAAAATCATTGACGCAGTATTCTTACCCATTTTCGCAACGTAAAGGCCAATATCAGAGAATTATAATTTATAACGATTTGAATCAATGTTGCCTATTAATAGTCAGTTATATTGTTCATCTTTTTTATTAATAAATCAATACTCTATTACATTTTTTGGTGGGGAAAAAATGTAATATGATTTTTTACTATAGTATTATATACTATAGTATTTAATTTTTTGTAAATTTGTTCTGATTATTATATTCAAATTTGTTTGAATTTATTTGTATTTATTTGAATAATTATATTGTATTTTTTTGAATTTTAATGTATTATATAATCGTAAAGGAGAAAAATATGGCAATAACTTGGCTAGCAGCTAAAGAAAAAAACGGTGTTGCATCACTATACAACACCAACATTACCTTAAATACTGTTGCGTCTGTTCCATTTGAATATGCATATAGATGTCAAGTTGGAATAACTGATGACAACAATATTGTAATAGAACCGCTTACAAAAGAAAGGGTTCTAAGTGGAAAGTTAGATGAATATACTTTACTAAAGATTTCAATTAAACCAACCTATTCTAGAATTTCTTCTACTCTACTCATGAATAGGATATCTGAAATACTAGGTATAGAATTATCTGATAAGCCATTAAAATTTAATACTTTGTGGAATGAAGAAGAAAACATTCTAACAATTTTAACACATTAGGGGGTATATATTATGATTAGAATTATTCTTTTATTTGTTTTCGTTATAATGCTTGTTGGTTTTGGCCTACTTGCATTCCACGAATATAAGAAAGCTAGATTCTTTAATAGAAAAGCTTCATTCTTATCTTTACTTGCTTTATTATCACTACTTCTTCTTGTATTTATTCCATCATCTGTTCACCAAGTAGATAGTGGTGAAGTTGCGGTTGTAAGAAAATTAGGTAAAGTAGTAGATTATAAGAATCCTGGTACATATTTTGATTTTTATCTAACAAGAAAATATGAATATTATGATACAAAGGTACAACAAGTTAAAATAACTACTTCTGCTTATTCAAAAGATGGTCAAACTATGGATCTTGAAGTATTTCTTCAATATCAAGTACAGTCTGAAAATGTTATTAAAATTGCGACAGAATATGGAAAACTAGATGCTTTACAAGCAAGAATCGAAACTGTAACAATTGAAAAAACTAAAGCAGTTATGTCTAGTGCAGAAGCAATGAATATCATTAAAGAACGTTCACAATTTTCAAGCATGGTATCTGAAAATGTTAGAACTGGAATCAGTGATGATTATTATGTTAATGTTAAAGATGTTGTATTAACAAATATCGATTTCACTAGCGCCTTTGAAAAGAGTGTTGAAGAAAAAGTAATTGCTGAACAAGATAAACAAGCATCTATAACTAAAGCTGAAGCAGAACTTGAAGTCGCAAAACTAAACGCAGAGAAAAAGGTTAAGGAAGCTGAAGGTAATGCTGAAGCACAATTAATAATTGCTCAAGCAGAAGCCAAGGCAGCTTCTAGTAAATTTGTTGAATTAGCTAAAAGCTTAGGCTATACAGTTAATGAAGTATTAGATGGCGAAATTACCACTTATGTAATTGATACTTCGACTGGACCTGGTGTAGACAAATTCAATCCACTAGTTACTAAATATCTTGAGTATCTAGCATATCTTGAAAAATGGAACGGAGTATTACCTGAAGTTGTTTCTGGTGATGACGCTATAAGTATTATCGTTCCTCAAAACGACTAATAATAATTAAAAAGACTATCATCATATCAAAATTAGAATGGTAGTCTTTTTTTATTTGATTATTTTAAGTTCATAAAAAATGATTATTTAATTATATTATATACAACCTTACTATGTTTTCCCGCAAAGGAAATACCATATACGTATCAATTAATCAACAAAAAAGGAGTGTAATGGAGTAAAAAGGAGTGCTTTGGAGTATAAAGGAGTAAAAAGGAGTGTCAAGGAGAAAAACACAAAAAAATGGAATATTTTTAGGAATTCCATTTTTTTGATATCTATAAGTTATTAGATATTCAATTATCTTAAATATTTTTCTATAGTTTTCGCTATTAGTTCTAAGCCATTTTTATCATCATTATTAAATCTATTAAGTTTAGGACTATCAATATCTAGTAATGCGTATATTTTGTTATCCTTATGTATCGGAATAACTATCTCTGATAAAGAAGCGCTATCACAAGCGATATGTCCAGTAAATTCATGAACATCTTTAACCACAATAGTTTTATTCTCTTTTAAAGATGTTCCGCATACGCCTTTACCATATTCAATAACTGTGCACGCTACTTTTCCTTGAAACGGTCCTAACAATAATTTATTATCAACATTATAATAAAAACCAACCCAATTAAGATTATCTATTGAATCATAGATGATTGCGCTAATGTTTGCGAGATTAGATATATTATATTCAGTATCTTTTATTACAGATTCTATCTGTTTATTTAATAATTCATAATCAATCATTTTTTCTTTCTCCATTTGCACGCAATATTTCTTCCTGATTCAATTATTTCTTTAGAAAATGCTTCTGGGTTTTTAAGATAATAATCTTGATGTTCTTGAGATGCTTCATAAAATGATTTAAATGGTTCAACTGATACATATGGCTTTTTATTATATTCCTTAGTATATTTATCCATAATGTTATTGATAGAATTCAATTCTAAATCATTACTATAATACAAAGCTAATGTATAGGAATGTCCTCTATCAATATATTGACCACCATCATCATATAAATCAACATTATCCATATAAATATCTAAAAGTTCATCATACGAAATGATGTTTGAATTGTATTCAACTTTAATTGTTTCTCTATGACCAGTTAACTGCTTTTTTACATCTTCATAGGATGGGTTTATTTCATCTCCACCACTATATCCGCTTCTAACATTAATTACACCTTTTGTTTCATTAAAAACTTTATAGATGCACCAAAAACAGCCACCCGCAAAATATGCATACATATATTCACCTAAATATAAAGGAACCTGATGGTTCCTATAAATTAATTTTTACTAACTAAGAATGCTTTATATCCTAAATATGCTTCGTAAACGTCGGCTTTAGATACAATTTCCATAGGTGCGTGCATATTTAATACAGGAATACCCGCATCTATAACATTCATATTGTAATTACCTAGAATATAGGCAATTGTTCCTCCGCCACCTACATCAATCTTGCCAAGTTCAGAAGATTGCCAGTTAACATTCGCATCATCTAGTGTTTTTCTTACCCAAGAATAGAATTCTGGATTAGCGTCATTTGAACCGCTCTTTCCACCTCTACCTGTATATTTCATGATTACTAAACCATTTCCTAAGTAACAACAGTTTCTTGGATCTGATACGCTTGGATATAATGGATCATATCCAGCACTAACATCGCTTGATAACATTCTAGAATTTTCTAAAGCGATTCTAGCGCCAAATAATGGATTAGTGTGTCCCATCTTTTCTAATACTTTAGCGATAATATTTTCAAAATATACTGATTGAGCGCCAGTTGCGCCAACTGAACCAATTTCTTCTTTATCAACTAAGATACAACATGCAGTATATTCAGTCTTTTTAGTATCTAAAATAGCTTTTAAAGAAGTATATGCGCAGCTTCTATCATCGTGTCCATATCCCGCAACCATAGATCTATCTAGGCCATAATCTCTTGCTTTACCAGCAGGAGTAACTTCAATTTCTGCAGTAACAAAGTCTTCTTCTTCTAAATCATATTTTTCTTTTATGATTCTTAAAACATTCTTTTTAACCGCATCTTTTTCATCATCTTTAATTGGAATGCTCCCTAAAGTTAAATCTAAGCTTTCACCTTCAATTCCTTTAGCTAAAGTCTTTTGAAGTTGATCTTGAGCTAAATGGATTAATAAATCAGATATGCCAAGGACAGGGTCTTTATCATCTTCACCGATATTGATTTCAACTACAGTTCCATCCTTTTTACATACAACTCCATGTAAAGCTAAAGGAATTGTAACCCATTGATACTTTTTAATACCACCATAATAATGAGTATCCGCTAAAACGAATCCACTATTTTCATAGAATGGGTTTCCTTTAAAATCCATTCTAGGTGAATCGATATGAGCACCTAGAATTCTTAAGCCATCAGTAACAGGCTTAGTACCAATAATAAATGCACATACGTTTTTATTCTTATTAATAGAATATACTTTATCTCCAGCCTTTAATGTTTTGAATTTATCAAATGGTTTAAATCCAGCTTTTTCAAGTAATTCTATAGATTCTTTAGTAACTAATCTTTCAGTTTTTCCATAAGATATAAAATCTTTATATCCTTCATTGAATTTCATTACTTCATCAATATTATCATATTTTTTCCACGCGTTCTTATTATACATATTATCTCCTAACTATATTGAATTTTTATATACAAAATCTAGATACGTATTAGCTTTTTCAGTTAACACTTCATATCCAAAATACTCTAGTATTAATCTATGATGTGCTTCACCCTTATAGCCTTTATCTTTAAGTTCTTTAGATATGATAGATATTTCTTCTAATGGAATATCATATATCTGTCTATTATAACCAGTTCTAATAAATGTTTGTTTAAATACGCCTTCAGGAGTCCAGTAAGTATCATCAAATAAATTGTTTGTTTTCACAAAGCCCAATTTATTAATTCTATCTAAAATAATATCAAGTGCTTTCCCAGATATCTTTTTTAGTTCAAATACTTCTCTCATTCTTTCTTTAATTAGATTGAGCGTAATAGGTGCTTCCTCATAAATAATCGCATTTAAATCATAATCCAATAATTCAAATGCTTTAGAATCTCCCTCATATAAACTATTCAAATTTATATGTTTATAGTCGCTACATTTAAAGTACTGCTTAGTCTTGAAATTATATTCCATAGAAGCCTCCTTATAGGTCTATCCTCTGCATAGAAACAAGTCTCTTCATCGCTACACAATCAAATTCTTCAACAGATTTATATCTATTATCTTTATCATCATTAGCTCTAGTTAAAATAAAATTTTTATTGTAGTCACATCTAAGCATAATATATGAAATATTTTTATAGATGAATGGTATAGATTCCCCATTCCAATCTTTAAAAGCCTTTTTCATATATTCTTCTTTTTTACAATTTAACAATCCATAAGATATTGATTTAGTAGTATGTTCAAAACATAAGACAACAATTTTGTCTCCTTTATCCTCTTTATTTATCATTCTTAAATAATCTTCATGAGAAATCTTGTCCATAATCCTAAATCATAAAAATGGTCCAATTTGGACCATTATAAAACTATTTAGCTTTACCTTGGTTAGCTACAGCGTCCATTCTTGCTTTTAAGGCTTCAGAATCGCCAAGATAATATTTATTTAATACTTTGAAGTTATCATCAAATTCATAAACAAGAGGTGAACCAGTAGGGATATTAACACCAATGATTTCTTCTTTTGATAAACCTTCAAAATATTTAACAAGTGCACGAAGTGAATTTCCGTGTGCCGCAATGATAACTCTCTTTCCAGCTAACATATCTTTCTTAATTACTTCTTCAAAAAAAGGAACAGCTCTAGTAATAGTAGTTTCTAAAGATTCAGTTAAAGGTAAATCTTTCTTATCTACATTTCTATAAACATCTTGGTTCGCTGGGTTTCTTGGATCATCAGCTTCAAGTGCTGGAGGTTGAACATCAAAAGAACGTCTCCAAATCTTAACTTGTTCTTCTCCATATTTTTCAGCTGTTTCACTCTTATTTAAACCTTGTAAAGCACCATAATGTCTTTCGTTTAATCTCCAAGTTTTAATAACTGGTAAGAAACATCTATCCATTTCATCAAGAATATGGTTTAAAGTGTGAATAGCTCTTTTTAAATAAGATGTATAACATACATCAAAATCATAGCCATTAGCCTTTAATAATCTACCAGCTTCTTTAGCTTCTTCATGTCCTTTTTCAGATAAATCAACATCAGTCCATCCTGTGAATAAATTTAGCTTATTCCATTCAGATTCGCCGTGTCTAACTAGTACTAATTTCATCATATTTTTTATTTCTCCTTACTTCAAAAGTATTATATATTTTATATCGTCTTTTGTCAAATAAAGAGTATCTATGATACTCTCCTAACTACTTCTATGAAGTTTTTAAACATTTTAAGTCCATTAACTGAACCATGCATTTCAGGATGGAACTGAACTCCATATATATTCATATTTTTATTTTCTATTGATGTGATAAAACATCTTTCGCTTTTAGATGTAATAGTAAAACCATCTGGAACTTTAACTACATGATCAGAATGATCCATCCATACAGTCTCTTTCAAAGAAAGATTTTTGAATAATACAGTATCATCATTAAATATTGTAATATCTTTTTGACCATATTCATTATCGCCCATGAACTCAACTTTTCCGCCCATCATTTCGCTAATCAGCTGCATGCCGTAACATATACCTAATATTGGGATACCAGATTTAAATATTCTTTCATCACATTTATATGAATCTAAAGAATATACACTTTTTGGACTACCAGAAAGGATAATACCTTTAATATTAAGTTTTTTAATTTCTTCTAACTTTATATTAAAGTCAACTAGTTTAGCTTTAATGTTAAGTTCTTCTAGTTTTTCCATAATGTATTTGTTATATTCACTTTTAAAATCTAATACAATTATTTCTTCCATATCTTTAGTCCAATAATACAAGTTTTTATTCTCTTTAATATAATACATTTTTTTATTAATTTTTAATAGAAATATTTTAAAAATTTCTATTATTTATATATATTATCATTAACTATGAGTTATAGCACCCCAAAATGGGGGTCCATCTAAAAGTCAGGTATTGTACTTTTTTTAAAGTATTATTGTCAATAAAACACCAAAACTATCATATAAAAAGGAGCCAAAAATAAGGCCCCTATTTAATCGATATATGACATCCATAATAGACTCAAATAATTCATTCTTAATTCAATATAATTTCTTAATATTCCTACTGAATCCATATAGTCTTTACCGCTAGAATTGCCAAATTTTAAATACTCTTTCCCGCCAAACGTATGCCACCTCATATTGTTCATATCAGCGGATGGTTGTATGTTTCTTGCGATAGATAATAGATATGAATCAGTTTTATCCACAACTCTTTTTAAGAATGGTTCAAATCTATCAAAATATATTAACGCAACCTTTTTTATAAAAGATTCATCCTTATATAGTTCTCCAAAATAACCTGTGCTGTTATCTACTCCATTAATTGGGAAACACGATACAAATAGGTTATCAGGTAGATATGAATATCCAGTTTTCCCTTCACCATTAGTTCTAAAGGTTGAATAGTTATTATAAGAGAAATCGTGATCCCAAGATGGCCCAAAATGCATTTTAGCTTTGCCAGTTAAATCAGAATCTTTATACATATAAAAACTCGAATATGTAGCGTCTATATTTTGGCTTATTTCTTCAACTAAATACGCTACTACTAAAGAATCTAAATCTAGATAATCAGTATAATGTTTTCCTTTTGAATTATAGCCATTTTCTCCATATATCGCATCTTCCATATCCTGAACAAAAGATCTTATATATTCTACTTGTTCAGCTGTAGCGTATTCAGGAGATGATATCTCAATTGCTTGGCCTCTTGATGTCACAAATCCGCTTTCAACTTTATAGCCATATCTATTAGATTGTTGAAACTCTAGAATATAACCACCCGTTATATCAATAGGATTATTTTCTATATCATATGCTTTATAACTATCAGCTTTATATTCTAGACTTGATGAAACATTATTTATAATTCTTTTATATTCGCTTAAATCCTTATCATTAACTTTTTCTGTTTCTTTTTCTAAATCAGTGATATCTACTCTACTATCATCAATTTCTACTCTTTCATATAGTTCATATGTTCCTCTATATGAACCATCAATATATAGATCAACGAATACAGAATCCATAGTGAATTCCATTCCACCATATTTAGCCATTTCATCAGTTATTTTATTTCTTAACATAGAATGGTCTAAATAATTAGATACTAGTGCCCATTTCTTAGCTTTACCCATGCCAAATAAGTTTTCTTTTTTTGACAGTTTAAGATTATATGGTTTTTTATCGCTATATTGCCAGGAAGAGTTACCTCTTGATGTTAATTTTTCATATTCACCATTATATTCTATTTCGCCATCTTCATTAATCATTAATGATTTTCCAGTTTCAACTAGGTTTTTATTATTATCAAGAACATCTATTGAGCCATTACTAGTCGATAAATAAATACATCCTAGATTAGATTTCATCACTTTTAATCTTCCATAATATGTATTATTTATAGTGATTTTGAATATATCTGAAGTATTTAATAAATCAGTTGATTCATTAGATGTTACTAATTTATCATTTAAATATATTGGATCATCTGATATATATGAAATAACTAGATTTTCTTTATTAGCTGTTGATGGTAAAAATAGATATCGTATATTATCCCATTTGCTGTAAAACCAATATGTATAATCTAATTCTGATTCTATACCAGTATAAAGATTAGATGCTTTAAACATAGATACTGGAATATCCTCATAACTAGAGTCATCTAATATATCATTATAATCATCACTATCATCAGGTAAATTATTATCAGTACTTATATCATCAGTAAGATTATTATTTATTTTGTTTATATCTTCTTTTTTAGAACACCCAATAATTGAGTGTTCTAAAAACACAATTATAGTAACAAGTACTATATTTGTAATAATCTTTAAGAATTTCATAAAAGTTTTATTCTACTTTATTAACAATATTGTATTCAGAATCAAATGAAACAATCATAGAATCGTATATAGAGTAATTGATACATGTAGCGTCATCTTTTGTTTTATAAATTAAATAGAAATATCCATTCACATAATACATTCTAGATTCAGTTAATTGAGAGTTATTATCATATAACCAAGATAATTCTTCATTAGCTGGTTCTAAATTATATTCATAACTTAATACTTCATTTAATTTATAATCATCATCACCCATAACTATTTCATATAGATAGTAAGTTCTATTGACTTCAAAACCAATATAATTTTTATATACAAATAGTGCTTTATGGTTATCGATAGCCTCTATATATGTAGGTTCATAGTTAATCTCATCAAGTTCAACTGGATTATCACCTTTTATATTATATAGATCAAATTTAGTTCCTTTTCTAACATTATAATATTCGCTAATATCTTCTGTATTATATCCTATTGCGAATGCGTAGCCGATTAAATCGCCAGTTAGATATTGTAGATATGTATTGAATCCATCTTCTTTAAATAATCCTAATATAGTTGGATTTGTTGGATCGGATAAATCAATTTTATATAGTGGATCTGTATTCTTCGCAGTCACAATCAAACATGTATCCTTATCAAATCTCGCAGATTTGATAGTTTCATTTTCTAGTCCTAATCCTTCAGTAATAGAACCTGTTAAACTGAATTTACCATTTTTTATTTCATATATTTCAAGTTTATTATGATTTGTTTGAGCTAGCGCTAAACGCAAATATCCATTATATTCATCAAGTGAGAATTGATTTAATAATTCTCCTGATACAATTAATGATGCGACAGGGGTAATCGCTCCATCATTAATATTATATTTAATAATTGATTCTGCAGAACCTATTGAATCTATTGAATTAACAATAAACATTTCCATTTCATATCTAGATGTTCTAGATACTAAATATATAGAATTATTATTAACATATACAATTGGATAATTAGTAGGTCCTGTTTGAATAACAGAATTTGTTTTTAATTCATCATCTAATCTAATAGATACAAAATGTGTATATGCGTTATTATAGAAATCATCACTATAATATATTTTATTACAAGATGTATATACAGTTTTACCATCTACAATTTCACTAGGTAAACTATAGTTATTATTTTCTGATTTAATATTTTCAACATAAATAAAATATAAAGTATTTAAATCAGTTTCATCGTTATATACAATTCTTGAATCAATTATATAACCCTTACCTTTAAACGATTTAGAAAGTTCATTATTTTCTTTATTATAAACATTCACAAGAACATATGAATTATATGTGTTATATCTATAGTAATAGTAACCATAGTCATCAGATTCACTATATTCATGTAAAGATGTGATCACTATTACATAATCATCTGTTAGATATAAATTGGTATTAAATAATTTATTATTTTTTCCAGTTACTATATCTTTTTTAACAGTTTCACCAATAACGCCATTATCTATAGAATTAATTAATAAGCTACCATCCAATACTCTATAGATATTTTTCCCATCAGATTTTATAACATCAGCTTCATCAACATCTTCATATTGAGTATTGGTTTTACTTACATCTTCAGTTAAAGAAGCGTATCCTTGAGCGTTATCTTTAGGCGTTGCGCTCGCATCTTCTACCATAGTTGGAATCGCTCCTGGCGCAGCCATAGCGTATTCATCAACCCACATGTCATTCTTATAAACTAAATCAAATCTATAATTACGATTGTTTCTATAAGATAATTTTTGATTTAGTTCTTCCATAGAAGAAAAAGTATTTATAGAACTACTATTGGATTTTACTCCATTATTGAATGCAGAGTTTTCATTAGATACAAGCACAATTAACACTAAAGATAAAACGAATACCGCTAAAGCAGGTATAGCGTATTTATAGAATGTAGGCAAATGAAATCCTCTTCTTTCTTTTATAGATGTTTTTTCGTATGAAGCATCTATTTTATCTAATACATCAGGAGTTTCTATTTCTTCAGCTCTTACTTTCTTTTTGAAATCATTAAACTTCATCTTAAAATTCCTCCAAATTTTCTTTTATTATTTTAATCATTTTCTTATAAGTATCGTGGATTGTAGATTTTGGGATATTCATAATATCCGATATATCCCTAAAACCCATATTGAATATGATTCTATATACGAATATCTGTTTCATATCAGTATCATTATTTAATATGTATAAAGATTTATTAATTAAACTATTATCATATTGATAATTAATAGAATCCATTTCATCATCGCCTAACTCAACTATTCTTTTCTTTTTATTGTATTCATTTAAGCTTAAGTTTCTAGCGATTGATGAAATCCACGCTTTGAAATTAGTACCTAGCTTATATGAATCAAGATTATTAATCATCTTCATATAAGTATCCTGCATAATATCTTCAATTTCAGCTGAATTACCTAAAATTGAATATATTGAAAGATAAACAATTTTCTTTGTTTCGTAGTAGATATCATTAAACTTCTCAATGTTACCATCCATGTATTCTTTAACACATAGATTTAGTTCATGGTTGTTCATCCTAGGTACCTTTCACTTATAAAACAATTAAATAATATGTTTTGTCCGAAGAATTTTTTTAATAAAGGAAATTTCCTAGAAATTCCCCTTAGTAATATATAAATAATAATGAAAACGCAATAAATGATATTCCTAAATTAAATATAAAATATGTTGTTTTATCATATACTATATAGTTCTTTTTTGGATAATAATCAAATATTATATTTGCGTGTCTTGTTAAACTAGAACCATATATAAGAATTAATCCAATAAAACTAAATAAGAATACCATTTTAGTATCGCTAGATTTGTTAGATACAATAAATCCAGTAAAAGATAATCCTGTTACAAGCGATACTATAACTGCGTATATAAAGAATAATGTTATCTGATTAGCTGATTCTTTTCTTTTTATCACATATATAGATAAATAGAATATTATCGCTAAAATAGATCCAACAATTAATTCAACAAAATTAAATCCAAAATATATGCTTAATGAAATGAATAATAGTATGTATATAGATAATGCAGAATATATCTCAATTTTATTTTTATATTTAGTTAGTTTTGTTGAATAAAGATTGTAGATATTGAATCCTTCATATAAAAATAGAGATACTAAAGTGATTATACAAGATACTATTATTCTAGTTTCTACTCCTCTAAATGAGGATAAGAACGAAACTAATCCAGTAATAAATACTAGTGAATAGTGAACGCATCTAGAGTGAGTAGAATACTTACCAAATTTTGTAAAATCTAATCCAATTGATAATCCTAAAAATATGATTGATAAAATAAACAAAATGATAGATAGAACTAACATAAATCACCTAGATATCATATTTTTTAATTATCTCAACTGGAGTCTTAGATAATAATATCGCAACAGGTATCAATGATGATAATTCTGTAGTTAAGTATATAACTAATAATCCAATTAAATAAGTTAATAAGTTTGGATTAACTACTTTAATTAGTTGAGATGAGAAATTGCTGTTGAAATAGAAGATTATTAAATATGTTACCGTATAACTTATGAATGTAGTGAGCGTTGTAAAGACAAACATCTCTCCACAAAACATCGATAATACATCTTTTTTATTTGCGCCAATACTTCTTAAAATTCCAACTTCTTTTATCTTAGAGAAGAGGGACGCTCTAATCATTAAGGCTAGATATATTATTATAGCGGTAATCATCACAAGTAAAGCTATTACCGTACCCATCTTTGCTTCTAAGTTTTCTTTAAACTTTCTAAATCCAGCACCCTTAATAGAATCGCTTACAGTAGAATATCCTAAATCTTTGATGTGCTTAATCATTTCTTCTTTATTAACACAAGAAATATATACACCTTCACTAGAGAATAGATATGTAGTGCTTTCTTCTAAATATGAATCGCTATTAATATATACTGATGGATTCTTTGAATCAGCTACGCCCACAATCTTTACAGTTTTTATATCACCTAATGATCTGATGTCCGCATCCATTCCAATTAGATCGCTATATCCACTAAAACCATTAGATACTGCGCTTACATCATTTAAAATGTTATCCGCAATCCACTCTGATAATACAACTTCATCATTAGCTATAATATCTCTACCTTCTACTATCTTATATTTCATATTAGTATTTTTAGTTAAATAGATATTCCCTTGATAATTAACTCCACTATTTGCGGTTTGATAGAATCTTTGAATATTTAAATTTAGTCTATGTCCAGCATATCCTCTCGATTGAATCATTGATTCATATCCAGGATAAGTCTTTAGATCATTATATAGTTTTTCTATTGTTAAACCTTTAAGTTCATCTTTATGTTTTATCACAACTTCTACAACATTATCAGGAGTTAAAATATATTCCTTTTTATCTACTGATATTGAACTAGAAAATGATGAAAACATAAACGCAAACACTATTCCAATGATGATTAAGACAACTCTTGAGAATTTGCTTCTCTTTAAGTATTTAGTTTCTTTAAAAGCGTTCTTAATACCTTTAAATATTCCAATATATCCTTTTCCTTTAATCTCGCTAGATTTAAATGATTCAAATGAGAAATCAGATTCTTTTTCATTTCTTTCATTAATAAATTCTTCTTCGCTCAAATCAAGAAGTTTTATTTCGCTAGAATCATCAATATAATGTACTTTAGATTTTGAAGATGTCTTAATATATAATTCACCGTTTTTAAATATAATATCGAAGTGCGCATCTACTTTATCAGTATCTTCATAGATATTCATCGATACTTTTTCGTTATTATATTCTTCTTTTGTATAATCCTTTAAATATATATTTCTAACATCTTTACGAACTATTGATCCAACATTTGAATTCTCATAATCATTAACAATCACGCCATCCTTAAGTTCAATAATTCTATCTGCGTAATAATCAACTAAATCTTTTTCATGGCTTACGAGTATTACTAGTCTATCTTTTGAAATGCTTTTGATGATGTTCATTATTTCAAAAGTATTATTTGAATCTAGGTTTCCTGTTGGTTCATCAGCGAGTATCACTTTAGGATCTTTTGCGAGCGCTCTAGCGATAGCGACTCTTTGACGCTGTCCGCCTGATAAAGCTGTAACATTTCTTTTCCTATATTTATACATTCCAACAGATTCAAGACAGAGTTTCGCTCTATTCTTTCTTTCATCTATGTCAGTTAAACCGATAATATCAAGTATCGCCATGATATTATCTTCAACAGATTTAGAATCTAATAAATTATAGTTTTGGAAAATATACCCAATGTTTTTATTTCTAAATTCATCAGCGTATCTAGCATTATATCTAGATAATCTTTGTTCAAAATATGTGATAGTTCCACTATCAAATTTATCTAGTGCACCTATAACATTTAAAAGTGTAGTCTTACCACATCCAGAAGGTCCAAAGAATACATATAGACCTTTATCATTAAATTCGTATGAAATATCATTTATTACATGATATTCATTTCTATTACCCTTATTATAATATTTATTTAAATGTTCAATCTTAATCATATTCCTAGTTCTCCTGTAATGATTTCCTTACGGTATTCTTGAACATTCTTCTTGTGAAGAGTAATGATAATAAGAAATTAATTAAAAGTATAACGAATAGTAACAATAGGAAATCACCAAACGTTATTGCTGATATTACAGAGTGGAAGGTTCCTTTTGTAAACATCTTAAGAGCTATAAATAGTATCACAATGAATAGATAGACAGTTGAACCTATAAATGTAAATTCATATGCGAACATTCTTCTAATCTGTTTTTTAGTTGAACCTATAGTTCTTAATATCTCTATATCATCTTTTCTAGATTTAATCGAATGTAACAATACAACATAAATAATTAATATTGACTGTAAGATAAATGATGATGTCATAAAGAAATATATTCCCTTAACAAGACCAGTAATATCAAATTCAGTCTTAGTGTCAATGCTTGGAATTACGACATTATATCCATTAGATATTAGAGTTCTTCTTACATATTCAGCTCTAGATGAATTCTTAAGCATAATTGTAACTTGATAATCTCTATTATTGATGGTGTTTATTAGATTATCATAATCAGTTCTATTTAATATAAATGCGTTATAGTTATATCCAATATTAACAGATGAAGATTTATATTTTAATTTTAAATCTAATAATGTACCATATAAATCTTGTATTTTTATATCCTGAGGCGTTTCTGATAACCCATTCATACAAGCTTCACCAGCTGATAAATTATCATCTACATATATAGTTAATCCTGTAGAATATTGATAATAATCAGTGGAACCATCTGGCTTTATTAAAATATTAACAAATTGTGATAAATAATAGTTAAGTGATAATGTCATAAATTCATCATTATAAAAATATGCGTACTGTTCCTGGCTCATATTAAATGAAGAACCATCAATAACACCTACTACCGTATATTTTTTATTATTATTACTATCATCATATGTGCTTATATTAACTTCTTGATTTAAGAATGATTTAAATTCAGAATAATCTTCATTTAAGCTATCTCTTGTGACAGTTATTACTATCTCGCTATCACTATTTGGAAGTCTACCCGCTACTAAATCTCTTTCTTTTATATGAGATGCGCTATTAACGAAATTGTTTATATAGAAATCTTCTCCACTATTAGCGTCATATTTATAAAGTCCAGCGTAATAGTCAAGAATCATATCTTTTTTAACAATATAATCAGTTGATGATAATGATTCTAAATATTCAAGATCACTATTAGATAAAACCGATTTATCTTTTTTATTCACAACCATTCTATATGGATCAGTATTAGCGAATCTTAATGATAAGCTAACATTTGATTCTCTTGATAGATTCCTATATGCGCCTAACGCAACTAGGAAGTATAATCCCATCAACAATATTACAAAATAATAGAATATAGATCTTTTTGGTGATGAAAATAGATCAGTTAAAGATAATCCGATAATACCACTTTCTTTTACTTTTGGCTTTTCATTATCGAATGTAACTTCCTCAGTTGGAGTTTCTTCTTCGATTACATCTTTCTTAAGAAGTCTATCCTCTTTAATTTCACCATCATAAACTCTGATTATTCTAGTAGCGTAATCGCTAACTTCATTAAAATCATGAGTAACAATTAAAACTAGTTTATCTTTAGATACTTCATGTAATAGTTCAATTATTTCCTTGCTGGAATTGCTATCTAGGTTTCCAGTTGGCTCATCCGCAGCGATTATCATTGGATCTTTTGATAAAGCTCTCGCAATAACGACTCTCTGTTTTTCTCCACCTGAAAGTTTAGATGCTTTAGTCCTCATTCTATGAGATAATCCAACTCTATTAATGAGTTCAATAGCTTTCTTTTTTCTTTCTTCTTTAGGAACGCCATTAAGCATTAACGCAACTTCAACGTTCTTATAAACGCTATAAGAATCGATGATGTTGTAGTTTTGGAATATGAATCCAACATATTTATTTCTATAGTTTTCTAAATCTTCTATAGAAAAATAAGATGTCTCTTCATTAAATACATACATCTCTCCTTCTTCATATGTATCTATTCCTGATAATATGTTTAAAAGAGTTGATTTACCGCTACCTGATTCACCAGTTATAGCGACAAATTCACCTCTTTTTAACTCAAGATTAACTTTTCTAATACCAATAGATACATTGCTTCCAGAAGAATATATTTTTCCTACATTCTCTAACTTAAGCATTATAATCTCCTTAATCTGCGAGTATTTCTACACCACTTTCAGTTACCACAAGTGTATGTTCCCATTGCGCAGATAATTTTTTATCTTTTGTTCTAACCGTCCAACCATCTTTAGGATCTAAAGTGATAAATCTTAATCCTTCATTGATCATAGGTTCAATTGTAAATACCATGCCTGGTACTATTGTATATGTTTGTTCTTTTATTGGATAATGTAATACAAATGGGTCTTCATGCATAGATAGTCCTACTCCATGACCACAGTATTCTCTAACTACACTAAATCCATTCTTTCTTGCGTGCTGTTCTATTATTCTACCTAAATCATTTAAAGTTGTTTCCCATGGAACAATAGCTTTTATCGCAAGCTCTAAGCATTCCTTAGTCACTCTAACTAATTTTTGTGCGATAGGTTTAACTTCTCCAATCATATACATTCTTGATGCATCAGCGTAGTATCCTTTATATACAGATGTCGCATCAACATTTATGATATCCCCTTCATTTAAGATATCATAATCAGATGGTATACCATGACATACTACATCATTTTTAGATGTACAAATATGTTTTGGATATCCTTCATAATGGAAGTCAGCACTTTCAGCGTCATGTTCTTTTAAGAACTTAGCACAGATTCTATCGATTTCTTCAGTAGTCATCCTAGCGTGAATAGATTCACCAATAATATCTAAAAGTCCATTATTAACTATTCCTGCTTGTCTAATTCCTTCAATCTGTTTTTCATTCTTTATCATTGAATGAGGCGGCACTAATCTGCCTAAGCTTCTTAATATTTCGCATTTCTGATCGAATCCCTTATGACAATCTTTATAGTATTTACCTGATTTGCACCAACAGTATTCGCTGTCTTTATATACTCTCATTTAATTCACCAACTTTCTATTACAGTAACTAATACTAAGTTTATTATCTTTATATTCTAAACAATTTAAAGACAGATTTTCTAATTTTAAATCATAGGATAAAGAATCATCAATTGACATCATAATAGATTTTATTACATGAGCGTGTGTCACTATTAATATATTTTCTTTATCACTAGATTCTTTTATTATATAATCAATTGCGTCTCTAGTTCTTTTAACTATATCTTTTCTTTTTTCTAGTCCAGGAACATCTTCAGCCTTTATTCTATCATATATCATAGTAGATAAAGACTCTCCTTCAATTGAGCCAAACTCTCTTTCAATTAATCCATCTACTATTTTATAATCACTATTTATTTTAAGTTCTTCCAACACTATTTCTAAAGTTTCTCTCGCTCTAGTTAAGGGACTAGAATAAAAAGAATCGAATGGAATATTTAGTTTCTTTAATTCTTTAGCCATCATATGAGCTTCATCAATACCTAGCGGAGATAAAGGATAATCTTTTCTTCCCTGTATATGATAATATTCATTTTCTTTAGTTTTAGAGTGTCTAAGTAGATAAATTTTCATACAATTATTATATCATAATAATTTAATAATAGATAATTATCACACTTACTTAAGAGTATTGAAAAGAAAGTTTGAAAATATAAAAAATCACTATTCATTAATTGTAGTGATTATTTATTCAATCGAAACTAATATTTCACTATTCTCATCTAACTTCAAATTAGACATATCAACATTTATCTTAAGTGGTTTAGTAATAGATTCAAAATTAGTTATAGGTTTTTCTATTTTTAATTCATTATTCACAAATATTTTAAATTTTCTATTCTCAATATTATCCAAATATTCATCTATAGTAATAAAGAATTTGATATCGTTTAAAGGAAGATTTAAATCTAACATTTGTATAGATAAATATTTGATATTCAATGATTTTTTAATATTGATTAATTTTCTATTAGTTAATCTATATTTAGATGCGTTAATAGATGTATAATCTGTTAATTCAATCATATCCATTAAATCTAATCCTACAAAACAGGTATCTCCAATAACATATAACCCGTTTATTATAGATTCATAGGATTGATCTACTTTATATACATTAGTTTCATTATCAATTAACATTTTTCTTAATTTAATATTAGGTCTTAATGAGTCCATAAAAATTAGAGAATCTACATTATTTATAATCTCTTCTTCACTATTAGACACAACTAAAATAGAATCTAATTTTGATTCACCTACCACTTCTTTAATATCGCATTTTTCATGTATTATGACATTCTTGCTGACAAGTTCTTTTTTATCATAAAGAATAGTTGGAGTAACTAAATGTTTTATATTAATACCATTTTCTTTAAAAATATCTAATAGTCCAGTTTTTATATCTCCTAACGTATAAAGAACTGAATCCTTTATAGGACAAATAGAATATTTACCAATATATGTAAATAATTGTTTAATAGTAAATACCTGTGCTTTTTCTATTCCAGACATAAACAAGGAATTCTTTATAGAATTACTTGAACCAGTCGCATCTATAACAATTCTACTTTTAACAAACTCAACACCATTTTTACTCACTAAAGTTAATATAAACTGTTCTTTCTCTTTAGTTATTAATGAAGCATATGTAGATGTCATTATTTCTACATTTGTTTTATTTAATAGTTCTATTCTTTCATCAATATAATCAATTGATTCTTTAACAGTATTGTATTTTTTAAATATTTGATTATTCTTATAGAGTTTATAAAAACCACCTAGTTCTTTACTAGATTCTACCAACAATATATTATCGATATTTTTAGAGGCTTTGATTGCGGCTTCTATTCCAGAAGCCCCACCCCCAATTATGACAAGGCTTCTAGTAATCAATTTCTTTTTCTCCTTTTATTTCGTCATTTAAAATAATTGAATCAATAGTATTTTTCCTTATTTTATTGATTTCGATTCTTTTATTTTTCGCTAATATATCAAAAATAATAGGTTCATCATCTAAAAGATTTGAATCAGTATCTAAAGATAATCTTCTCTTTATTTGATCTATCGTTGATATATTTATTTTAGAATTACATACATCTAGTATTTCACCTAATGAAATCTCTTCATCCTTAATTAATATTTCACCATAACTAGGGTTGTTTTTGATTAGTTTATCTCTTAAAGTGATAGGATAATTCTTTAATCTTTTTATAGATTTTTGATGAGATGAATAGAGTTTATTATTCTTAATCTCTAATCCTAGGTTTTTTAATTGTTCAATAGTCCATTGCGCAACATCTTCTGAAACTGGGTGCGCTAAAACAATTGATGATTCATCAAATCCGCACGCTTCTATTATATTCTTTGTGATTATTCCTTTTCTAACCACAACATCATTTTCATATGTATTAGAATGAACAAATGAATAGTATCTCTTTATTCTTTCCTTAACCAGTTTATTCTGTATGTTGTATACGATTCTAGAAAGATATTTTATATCGTTATAATCAAATTTATTTACACCATTAGTAGATAATTTTACTTTAGATTCAAATACTATTTCGTTATATACATTTAAAGATAAGTTCTCATTTTTAATTAAGAATTCATGATCATTTTTTAAAGTCTTAGATATACCTTTAACAGGTTTATAATATATTTCGCCACTTTTATCATCAAAGTTCATAAATGGTGATTTAGATATAATGCCTACAGATTTATCTTTAAATGGATTATCATATACAATAACATTTCGTTTTTCTTTTAGAATCGTGAATGTTCGATCATTCGCTAGTTCCGCTATTTTATCAGAGTTAATTCCACTTGCGTTTATGACTATTTTTGGATATATCTTTCCTTTATTTGTATGAACGCATTTAATAATATTGTTTTCTATATCCATATCAAAACAGTATGTGTTTAGTGAAATAACGCCACCATTAGATATGGCGTTTTCTCCTAATTGGCTCACATACTTAAACGAATCAGTAACGAATGCGTTTGAGAATCTGACAGATGCCTTATATGGATTAAGTTCATTTCTTTTATGATTTACATAGAATCTAATGTTGGTCAGTTTCTTATTGTATGCGCTATTATACATAAAAGGATATATTATTCTTTCATAATAATATTTAAAATATATCTTCTCTTCTATTTTCTTATAAGGAACTTCTAAATCATCTAAATCCTTTTGTAGGTATTTTAGTCCTCTAGAATAATAACTATATTTTTTAGTTCTCTTATCAATATCTACGCCACTATGAACAATACCTGGATTTTTACCACTGCTCATTAAGCCGATATCAGATTCTTTTTCAATTAGTAAAGAATGTAATTTATATTTTGATAATTCTCTTAAAATAGCGCATCCTATTACGCCACCACCTATAATTAAAACATCAACAGATAATCCATGTAAGGAATAGTCATCAATCTCTTTTTTATTCTCTTCTATTTCTTTAGTATAGACTATATTATTGACAACGCCTAAATGATCTAACGTTACGGCTTCTTTACCAGCTTTTACTATTAGATCATAATCACTAGACTTGCCTTCTAAATATACGCACATATTCTTTTCGTACGCTACAAAAGATGGGTCTAATTTTTTAATTGTCCTGTCGATTCTTTTGATGTTAGACATTATTCAATCTCATTTTTTAGTTCATCAAAACATTTATTGATAGTTTTAATATAGTTTTCTTTAGCTTTTATTTTTAATTCGTCTATCGATAATTCTTTATCGGTAGTTGAATACATTTTATAAATAGATTTATTTTTAGTCACTTTTTTATTTGTTTTATCAATTGAGCCAGCCACTACAACTATTTTAGCATTTTTATTATAAGTATCTCTATATTTAATAATTCCGCTTATAACTTTACCATTTAGTGACTCATTATCAAATCTACCTTCGCCTGTAAAAATATAATCCGCATTTATAATATCATCTTTAAAATTAACTATATCTAAAATAGTATCTATTCCGCTTACTATTTTAGCGTTAAATAAAGCTATTGCGCCAGCGCCAAATGCGCCAGCGGCTCCTCCACCTTTAATTTTAGATACATCTTTACCAAAAGTTTTTTTAAATATATTAGATAAGTGTTTTAAACCTAAATCCAATTCATTTATCATATCTGTAGTAGCGCCTTTTTGTTTAGCGTATACGAAGCTTGCGCCAGATTTTCCATACATCGGATTAAGACAATCGCTTAACAATATAACTTCAACTCCTTTAAGAAGTTTATTTGTTTCAGTATTATCAATCCTATAGATATCTTTAAGCGACCCACCAGTAGGCGTAAACATTATTAAGTCTTTATTATAGAATTTAGTGCCTAGAGCTTGGCTTGCGCCACACGCTCCATCATTCGTTGCGCTACCACCTAAGCCAATAAATATTTTCTTTACGTGAAATCTATTTATCGCATCCTTCATCATTTCTCCTACCCCATATGTGGTAGTAATCATAGGATTAAGATTATCAATTAAAGTGATTCCAGCTGCCTGAGCGAGCTCAATATATTGAGTATCACCGCTAATTAAATATCTAGCATTAATCTCCTTAAACAAAGGATTTTTAACATTCATATAAACATAATTAGATTTTATTTTTAAATGAATCGCATCTATCGTTCCTTCTCCACCATCAGCGACTATATATTTAGATAAATTAGCGTTATGAAAATGCTTCTTGAATTCATTTTCAAAAAGTTCACTTATTTCTTTTGATGAAATTGTTCCTTTAAAAGAATCTGATATGATAATAATATTTTTCATATATTTATTTTACCATAAAATATATTAAAAAATAAGAAGACCATTATTGGTCTTCATATTAATCATTTTTCGAATATACTATCTACTAAATCTATCTACGAATTCTAGTAATTTGTCAATTGTGGTAAACACTATAGCCATATTAGTATCTGCGACACCATAATATATAGCGACTTCCCCCAATTCATTAACAAGGGCTGAACAAGGGAAACAGACGTTAGTTGTGAAACCAACTCTTTCATAATCTTTAGTAGGAGTTAGAATATATCTATCAGCTCTTTTTAATACAATTGATGGATCATTCAAATCAAGTAAAGCTACGCCAACACTATAGTTAAATCCATTACAAGTCGCTTGAACGCCATGATATATTAATATCCAACCTTCTTTAGTTTTAATAGGCGCTGGTCCAGCTCCTATTTTTATTCTTTCCCAGAAATTATTACCTAAATGGAAATTCTTCATTAGTAATTTATGATTTCCCCAATGAATCAAATCTTCACTTTCACTTAAATAAATATTTCCAAAAGGAGTGTTTCCTGAATCGCTAGGACGAGATAACATTAAATATTTCCCGTTAATCTTTTCAGGAAATAATACGCCATTTCTATTAAAAGGTAAGAATCCTGTTGGGATCATTTCAAAATATTTAAAGTTAGTAGTCTTAGCGATATAGATGCTTGGGCCTTCTATATCAGCACAGAATATCACATAATAAAT
Source organism: uncultured Bacillota bacterium (assembly GCA_937907585.1). Classification (GTDB taxonomy): domain Bacteria; phylum Bacillota_I; class Bacilli_A; order Izemoplasmatales; family UBA1188; genus UBA1188. Next base: position 23,246 of record CALCVH010000177.1, read on the forward strand.
ATCATCAATTAGTACTAATCTAGGATCATACGCATATGGATATATAAATCTGGTTTTATCGTTATTATAGAATTCAATTTCTTTTTCTTCTATTACCCAGTTAACTCCATCACTACTTTTACCTAAATATAAATCTGGTTTACCAGTTTTATCTTCGCATCTAAAAATTCCTATATATTCATTATCTTTGTATATTACTGCGCTATTACAAATGTGCCAGAAATTACTATTTTCCATATCAAATAATGGATTACCGCTATAACGCCAAATATATTCATCTTTATTATTAGGTTTTTCAAAAATCATTTTTATAGTTAACTCCTTCTACTATTTTATTACTCTCGATTCTAAATAGAATCTTTTATCATCAGCTTTTCCGATTGAAAATGACTTTTTAGGTAAGTGACCATTTTCCTTAATCCATAATAATAGTTCATCTTTATCTATACTATTTAATAGAATAGCTGTTCCCTTTTGTTCTTTTAATAAATTATTTATTTCTTTTTCTTCATGTGGATAATCACACATATACCCTTTTGATTCAATGAAACTCTGGACTATTTTTATACATTCGATTGAACTTTCAAAATAAAATTCAAAACTATCTCTTTCATCTTTTAATATAACTTTATATATTCCTTTTGATTCAATATTATTTTTCTTTAAATAATAATTAAAATCATAACTTACATCTTTTACGGATTTATTAAATAAGAATCTATGTATTGGAAAAAACTCGACAGAATCAGAAAATAGATTTTCAAGTTCAATAAGCGCAAATCTTAATGGCGTATTTGAATCATTTTGATTATTTTGTTTAAACTTTTCATAACATAATTTACTAGACGCAAGAGAATGATTTCCATCACCAACAATAATAGAAGGACTATCTATTTTATTATTAATCGCATCTAATAATCTGTTTTTTAATTCTCCTTCTATTTTGAATCCTCTAATATGACCGCCATTCATCATTAAATCAAAATCATAAATTGGATCTGATTTTAAGCATTCTTTATAGGCATTTTCAATAATAGTTTTAGTCTTATCTAATAAAAATAAAATCGTATGAGGAAGTTCTATACTAGCATTAGTTCTAATTTCTATTCTTTTATCTAATCTATTTTTTACAATATCTTCTGTAGCGATTATTGGATACGAATTATCAGTAAAACTATATTTTTCTAAATCAATTACGCCAACAATTCCAATTCTTTTTCCACTTGTTGTTTCTCTTTCAACCAAAATTAATCCATCCTCAAAAGCTGGAACAATTATCTTATCATTTATATATTTGTTCATATTATTGTAGATATCTTTGATATTGACATTAATATCAGTATTCAGATAAACTTCTGGATAAATTAAATTTAAAGTTGATGGTGCGTTACCTACCTCTTTTTTAACATTAAACCAATAATCGATTGATGATGTATATTGATCACACGCTATAACAGCCCATTTTGATAATGGGCTATCTATATCAGGTAAGTATATTTTAGCTGATTTAAAAAAATAATCTATATTCATATTATATTGTTTCTAAATAGTCTAATACGTCTTTTAATTTACATGTCGCAACACTTACATATTCATCTGCGCATCCATAATACATATAGATAACACCATCTTTTAATACTGCGGCTGTAGGGAATACACATCCATCATATATACCAGATTTTTCATAATCCTGATCTGGTTCCATAATATAGTCTTTGGTTCTTTTTAGGATTATTTCTGGATTATTTAAATCAAGTAGTACGATACCTACCCTATATGTTCCATTTTTATCAACACCATGGTAGAACATTAACCAACCTTTTTCAGTTTTAATAGGTGGAGTTCCTCCTCCTATTCTTTGAACTTCCCAATTAGTTTCACCAGTCATCAATAATTTAGGTTCATTATATACTAAAGGATCTTCTGTTTTAGAGATAAAGATTGATGGCATCTTTAATCCTTTATCTTTAAATTTAGGTCTAGAGATAACTACAAATTTATTATCAATAAGTTCAGGAAATAGATATACATCTCTATTATCTACATTAGCTTCTGTAATTCTACCAAACTTTTTATAATGAATAAAATCCTTAGTTACTGCAAGATATGTAGCGCTTGTATTATCCTTAATTAATTCAGGCATTATTTCGCCTCTAATATCTAGATTATCTAGATACATTGGAGGTTTAGAAACTCCTTCTACCCAAGGTTCTAACCAATACCTTCCTGGCGCATACGCTCTTCCTACATAGGTCATATAGTAAAGATCACCTATTTTAACAATTCTAGGATCTTCAACACATCCGCCATCAGCTTCACTTCTTTCTGGCGCAAAAACAGGATAATCCAATTCTCTTTTAAAATGAAATCCATCATCACTAGTCGCTAAACCAAAAACAATTTGATGTCTAATATCATTTCCACCGGCTCTATAAATCATGACAAATTTTTTCATTTCTTCATCATAGATAACAGATGGATTTAATACGCACCTATTTTCCCATTCATTTTCTTTATTAGGTTTTAATATTGGATTTCCTTCATACTTCTTAAATAGCATACGCTTTCCCCATTAATATTTTTTATTATTGTATTCATCAAAGAGTTCATCATAATTCTTTTTAATAGACTCTAATGAATAATTGTATACACTTGATAATTCATAATTAAATGAATATTTAAAATTAGCGTTTTTAAGTGCTTCTATAATCTTGTTCCAGTCATTTAATCCTTCCTTTGGAAGCATATGTCTTTCTTTAACAAAATCATAATCACTAATATGAACTTCACCTATTCTATCTTTAAATTTAGGAATAGCGTCCCACGCTTTTTCATGATAATAATGATTAACATCAACACATGTATATACTTTTGGACAATTTTTAAGCAGTTCTACCATCTGTTCAGATGTTGATAAGAAATACTGACTACTCATATTTTCTATACATACACATAAATTAACATTATTACTGATATAGTTAAGTGAATCTTCTAAATATTTTAGATATTCATTTAAATTTGATTCATTTACTGAATTTGTTCCTAAAGTTAATCCTCCAGGATGGAAAACTACAGCTCTACATCCATATCTTTCTAGATATTTGATAAATTTAATAAACATATCACATATACCTAATCTATCAGTTTCATATGGAGATGCGAGATCACACCAAGGAAAATTGATTGGCATATGTGCACAATTAAATTTGAGCTTAGATTCTTTAATATAATCTAATCCATCACTAAATAGATATAGATCACTTGGAACGTATACAGCATCAAAATCAATATCAATTGAATCGAAGCCTAATTCTTCCATTCTATTTATTTTTGTTTTTAAATCAGGATTCAATTGATAATTATATTTATCATTATAAAATCCGAGTGGTTTACTGACTCTAACAGATAAACCAAGAGGTAATTTATACATATTATTCCTTTCCATAGGTAGGCGGGTTTCCGCCTACCTATTTTATTTAATTAAATGTTATTCTTTCTCAGTAATAGTTATACTATCTAAGAATAATGTAAATGCATTTCCGCTTTCAGCAGTTGCAGGTCTAACATCAACTTCTTTTAATGTTGTTTGACTAGTATCAGTCATCTTTGCAAGAACATCAATG
>CALCVH010000178.1 GCA_937907585.1 uncultured Bacillota bacterium
CTTTAACAAGTATTAAATACTTATCTAATAAAGATAAGAGTTTTAATAATAATTATTAAATAATATAGAATATCTATCTAAAACTAAGATTTTTGTTAATTTACATCTCTATTTAGAGAAAAAATCTCTGAATAATAAAATTTATATTGATAATTAGATTAAATTATATTATAATTAAGACACAATTAATAGGGGGAGGCATATTGTAATGCTTATTAAAATTTCTCTTGAAAACTTTAAATCTTTTGATCAAAAAGAAGAACTATCAATGATATCTTCTAGCAAAATACAAGGTAATAAGAATCATCGCATACAAATAAAACAAACTAAACTGCTTAAAAACGCTGTTGTTTATGGAGCAAATGCATCTGGAAAATCAAACTTGGTTAAGGCGTTTGCTTTTATTAAAACAACTATTATGGATGGACTTCCTGTTACTTGTATTGACGATTTCTGCAAGAATAAGGAAGAAAATAAAACAAAAGAAAGTGTTTTTGAACTGCAATTTACTGTTGGTGATAAGTTTTATGCATATGGTTTTTCTGCGATTCTTAATCAAAGAAAAATCACAGAGGAATGGCTTTATGAACTGATGCAAGATGGGGGAGCTCATAAGTTATTCATTAAAGAGGGCTATAACGCTCCAATTTTGGGTGATGATGTTAAATTGTCAACTATAGAAAAAAGTAGATTTAATGTTTATTCTGAAGACTTTGCTGGACAAGATTCAAAACTCTTCCTTACAGAAATGAATAGAGGAAAGAAATATGATGATAAATCAAAATTACTATTTTTCCAACAAGTATTTGATTGGATTATGAACAATATAATAGTCATTACTCCAAATATGGGTATTTCTAATACTGAAGCATATTATAATGATGAGTCATTAGAAAATATCAGTAAGTTAATACAAACATTTGATACTGGTATTACTGAAATTAAAACAAAAAAAATCACTATAGAAGAAATGAGCAATATGATTCCAGCTGAAATTGTGCAAGGAATTTTTAACCAATTAATAAGCCAAATGAAGATTTCTGATGCACAAGTTGTTCAAATGTCATGGAGAGTTGATGGTGGCTTTTTTAACGTTCGTTTTATACAGGGTAATTCAGAACCAGAGATTACTACACTCGTTTTAAAACATGGAAAATCTGTTTTTGATTTTAATTTTGTTGAAGAGTCTGATGGAACAAAAAGATTATTTGACCTTATAGATATGCTCCTTACAGAACGACCAGACACAGTTTTTGTGGTTGATGAATTAGAACGCAGTCTACATCCAAAGTTAACTGAGCGTTTCTTAAAATTATTTATGGAAGCTCATGATGGAACAAATATGCAACTAATATTTACTACACATGAAGATACAATTATGGACCAAGTTCTTTTTAGAAGAGATGAGATTTGGTTTGTAGAAAGAGATATAGATAATTCCACTAAAATTTACTCTTTAGATCGCTTTAAAGAAAGATATGATAAGAAATTGAGTAAGGCTTATCTTGAAGGAAGATATGGCGCTATTCCAGTATTTAAACATTTTTCTTTTAAAAAAGGAGAATAAAAATGCCAATACATACCTATACAAACTGGAATAGTCGTCCTTCAGATCAATTTGATCAAATTGAGCCTTTTCGTAAATACATTTTTATTTGCGAAGGAGCAAATACTGAGACTTTTTATTTTAAAAGATTGATTGATATTAGAAAACAGTTGGGTATACATCCTTTAATAGATGTTTGCTTATGGGAAAAGACTGATGAAGATCGAAATTTGTCATTCGCAAAAAATCTTTTTGATTTCGCTATAAAACAAAAAGAAAATCCTAATAATGAGTTCGATTATGAAAGAGATAAGATGGTCATAGTATTCGATGGAGATATCTTTGAAAAGAAAGTAGAAGGATATGATGAACTTATATCTAATATCGAAAAGACAGATATTGCAGGTGTGACTAATCCTAATTTTGAATTGTTCTTGTTGCTTCATATTGATGGGAGTTATGAAGAAAAGATTAAGGGACATGAAGTAGAATTTCTTAATGTTGATGAAAATGGTAGGTATAGTTACGCGTATAATCTACTTCGTGATTTGACTGGTATGAATGCGAAAAAGAATCCAGAAATTGGAAATCTTGCAGATGAAGTTCAAATAGCTATTTCTCAAGAAAAGATGATTAATCAGGATATCCACAACCTAAAAGGAAATGTTAGCAGTAATATCGGCAAGATTTTAGAAGAAATAATAAATGAAAAACCGTAAAACTATTGATTAAATAAAAAATCATTTCCACGTTATTTTTAGCTTACTTTTACCATATTTTATTTAGTTAATTAAATTATTTTTAATAATTTGAAATATTCTATTCGTTGGTTTATCATATTAATGTGAGAATAAACAAATATAATGTAGACGCAAAATTAAATAAAACATATAAAATATTATTTTTATCAGACTTTCATGATAGAAAATTTGATATTATGAAACCTTTGATAGAATCGCTAGAATTTGATTTTATAGTTATTACTGGCGATTTGGTAGATACTAAGATTAATGAATCTAAACATGCGGTTGATTTTTTAAAATATCTATTATCCTTTAATAAGAAAGTATTTTATTCTTTAGGCAATCACGAATATTTATTTGATTATCATGATGTAGACTATATTAAAAATTTAGGTGTGAATATATTACATAATGAATTCATTTATTATGATGAACTAGTTATTGGTGGGTTGACTTCGTGTGGAGTACTTGATGAAAGTATCAAAAATAAAAATAGAAATATGAAGTTAATTCCTAATCTATTATGGATAGAAGATATGGAAAAGACTAGTGGATATAAAATTCTATTATCTCATCATCCTGAATATTATAAAAAGTATCTTAAGAATTATAATTTAGACTTGATTCTATCTGGTCACGCTCATGGTGGGCAAATTAGAATATTTAATAGAGGACTTTTCGCTCCTGGACAAGGAATATTTCCTAAATATACAAAAGGAATATATGATAATAAACTAATTGTATCAACTGGACTTAAGAATACAGGAATTATAGTACCTAGATTATTTAATGAAACAGAAATAATATTATTAACACTTAATTAACACGGATTTTATATTCGTGTTTTACATTTGATGATGTTTTTAGAAAACTTTTATATTTAATATTCTTTAATAAGAATATTTATAGTATAATATTATTTGGTTTTCTTATGGAGGTTTTATGCAGTACCCAAAAGATATAATTACAGAAATATTAATGAGTGAAGAAGAAATTAATACTAGATCAAAAGAAATAGCGCAGGAGATAACTAAGGATTATGAAAATAAAAATTTAGTTCTAGTCGCTACACTTAAAGGTTCTGTTCCTTTCTTTTCAAGCGTTATGAGATATGTAAATCTAGATTGTGAAATACAGTTTATTAGAGCGTCTAGTTATGTAGGAAATACTACTTTAACTACTGGAAAAGTAAAAGTAACTAGCCCAACTGAATTCGATGTTAAAGATAAGGATGTATTAATCATAGAAGATATAGTAGATTCTGGACTCACTGCGAAATCATTATTTGATTATTTTAATGAAAGAGGTTCAAGAACTGTAAATATCTGTTCTTTGCTTGATAAGCCATCAAGGAGAATTGTGGATGTTAAACCAAAATATGTTGGTAAAGTTATAGAAGATAAGTTCGTTATTGGATTTGGTCTAGACTACAATGAAAAATATAGAAACCTTCCATTTGTTGGTGTAATTAATAAAAAATATATTTAAGAGGTCACCATGATTAAGAGATATTCATCAAAAGAATTAGAGGATATATTTTCTGATGAACATAAGTTCAACAATTTTTTGTTGGTAGAAGAAGCTGTAGTTGAAGCTTACGTTAAACTTGGATTAGTACCTTTAGAAGATTATCAAAAAATTGTTGATAAAGCTCATATTGATTTAAATAGAATATCAGAAATTGAAAATGTTACAAAACATGATGTTATTGCGTTTACTAGATCTATTTCTGAACAGTTAGGAGATGAAAGAAAGTGGATTCACTATTCTTTAACATCTACTGACGTTGTAGATAGTGCTCAATCACTATCTATTAAAGAAGCGAATGATATCATCTTAAATAGATTAAATAAACTAATTGAAGTTGTAAAAGATAAAGCTATTAAATATCAAAATCAACCAATCATTGGTAGAACACATGGAATGCATGCGGAAGTAACATCTTTCGGTTTGAAATGGGCATTATGGTATGATGAACTTCTTAGATGTAAGAATAGATTTATAGAAGAAAGAAAAAATATTGAAGTTATTAAATTAAGTGGCGCTGTAGGAAACTATGCGAACATTCCTATGGAAGTAGAAGAATTTGTATCTAAGAAATTCAATATGAATCATTCTTTAATATCTACTCAAGTGTTATCTAGAGATAGACATGCATCATTCATATTTTCAATTTCAATGATCGCATCATGTCTAGAAAAGATCGCAACCGAAATTAGACATCTATCTAGAAGCGAAATTAAAGAAGTTGAAGAATATTTTGAATCTGGACAAAAAGGATCTAGCGCTATGCCTCATAAGAGAAATCCAATCTCATCTGAAAACATCTGTGGATGCGCTAGAATCGTGAAATCTTATGTTAATGTTGCGCTAGAAAACAATATCTTATGGCATGAAAGAGATATATCTCATTCATCAGCTGAAAGAATCATGATTCCTGATGCATTAACTTTAATTGAATATATGTTAAAGAGAATGACTAAGATATTAGATACTTTAGTTGTATATAAAGATAAAATGGAAGAAGATATCAATTTAACATTTGGTGTAGTGTATTCTGGAAATGTTTTACAAACATTAATTAATAAGGGATTGTCTAGAGAAGAAGGATATGATTTAATTCAACCTATCGCTTTTGATGCGCTAAATACTAAAACACATTTTAAAGAACTACTTAAAAAGAATGAAAAGATTAGTTCTATACTAAATGATAAAGAGATAGATGAATGTTTTAGTGAAGATTACTATTTAAAAAATGTTAAAAAAATATATGAAAGATTAGGTATTTAAGTATGGGAAAATCATTATTAATTTTAGGAAGCCAATGGGGCGATGAAGGAAAAGGAAAAATTACTAACTATCTATCTAATAAAGCTGATATAGTAATTAGATATCAAGGTGGAAATAACGCAGGACACACTATTGTATTTAATGGACATAAATACGCTCTTAGATTAATTCCATCTGGTGTGTTTAATGAAAATGTTAAATGTATTATGGCTAACGGAATGGTAATTAATCCTAGAGCTTTTAAAGAAGAAGTATCTGAATTAATAAACGCAGGTTTTTCTTGTAAGAACATCTATATTTCTGATAGAGCTCATGTAATATTTGATCATCACTTAGAATTAGATAGACTCAATGAAGAAGCGTTAGGTGATAAGAAAATAGGCACTACTAAAAAAGGTATTGGCCCAGCTTATACTGATAAGATCGCAAGAACAGGAATGAGAATGTGCGATTTTGTAAGCGTTGATTTCCCTGAGCTATATAAAAACTTATTAGAATTTAAGAATAAACAGATAAAGGATTTAGGTGGAACACCTATCGATTATGAGAAGACTGTAAAAGAATATATGGATTTAGCTAGCTACATGCGTCCTATGGTTACTGATACAGTTAAGATGATTGGTGATGCGAGAAAAGAAGGAAAAAATATCCTATTTGAAGGCGCTCAAGGAGCTCTACTCGATATTGATTTTGGAAGTTATCCATATGTTACATCATCAAACGTTACAAGCGGTGGAACTATCAGTGGAACTGGTATAGGATGTCACGGAGTTGATGAAGTTTTAGGAATTGTAAAATCATATGAAACTAGAGTTGGTGAAGGCGCATTCCCAACTGAACAATTAAATGAGATTGGTGATTTGATTAGAGAAAGAGGACATGAATACGGAACTGTAACTCATCGTCCTAGAAGATGCGGATTCTTAGATTTGCCAGCTTTAAAATATTCAATCCAAATCAATTCAATAACTTCAATTTGTTTAACTCTTCTAGACGTATTAACTGGTTTTGATAAGATTAATGTTTGTACTCATTATGATTATAAGGGAGAAAGAATCGATACTTTACCAGCATCTGATAGGGTATTAAGAGAATGTAAACCTGTATACGCTAAGCTTGATGGATGGAGTGAAGATATTTCTAATATAAAATCATTTGAGGATTTACCAGTTAACGCTAGAAAGTATGTTGAATTCATTGAAAAAGAAGTAGGTGTACCTGTTGTGATGGTTTCAACAGGCCCAGATAAATACCAAACTATTATAAGAAAGGAAATATTTTAATGGATAAAAAATACGATGTTATTATCGTTGGGGCCGGACCAATGGGTATTTATACTGCCTATGAGTTCATGATTAAAAGCCCTGACACTAAAGTATTGTTAATAGAAAAAGGAAATGATATTTATTCAAGAAAATGTCCTATTCTTTCTGGGAAGATAAAAAAATGTCCTATGGACGCTTACGGAAACTCTGGATGTAAACCAGCTTGTATGATGACATCTGGATTTGGTGGATGTGGCGCTTTTAGTGACGGTAAATTTAATATAACTACTGAATTTGGTGGTTGGATGGGTGATTACATCGATAATGATGAACTCATCGATTTAATCAAATATGTAGATAAGATCCAACTTGAATATGGAGCACCTACTGAATTAACTAATCCAAACACTAAAGAAGTATTTGAGATAGAAAAGAAAGCTATCGGCGCTGGACTTAGATTATTAAGAGGCGAAGTAAGACATTTAGGTACAGAAATTAACCTTCAAGTTCTAACAAACATCTATGAAGCTATGAGAGGCAAAAACATTGATTTTGTCTTCCAAAAATCTGTTAAAGATATAATTGATGAAGATAAGAAAATCAAAGGTGTTGTATTAGAAGATGGAACTATAATAAACGCTGATTATGTTGTATTAGGTGTTGGTAGACCAGGCGCTTTGTGGCTTGCAAACACAATGTCTAGACACGGTGTAAAATTCAAAAACAATAGAGTAGATATTGGAGTTAGAGTTGAAACCAACAATATCGTTATGGATGAAATAAATAAATATCTATATGAAGGCAAATTCATCTTTAATACATCTGTAGGTACACGTGTAAGAACATTCTGTTCAAATCCTAGTGGACACGTAGTTATGGAAAACCATAATGGTGTTATCATCTGTAATGGTCATTCATACCATGAAAAAGAATTAGGTAGCGAAAATACTAACTTTGCGCTTCTAGTATCTCATGAATTTAGTGAACCATTCAACGAACCTACAAAATACGCTGAAGAAATCTCAAGACTCGCAAACAAACTTTCTGGTGGCGCTGTTCTTGTACAAAGATATGGAGATATTAGACAAGGAAGAAGATCAACTGAAAAGAGAATCAATGAAGGCTTTGTGAAACCTACATTAAAAGAAGCTGTTCCTGGAGATTTAAGTTTAGTATTACCATATAAGACAATGCAGTCACTAATTGAAATGATCAACGCATTAGATAAAGTTACTCCTGGTATCGCAAATGATCATACCTTATTCTATGGTGTAGAAGCTAAATTCTATTCTGATAGAATTGACTGTGACAATAATTTTGAAACAAAGATTAAGAATTTATACGTTGGTGGTGATGGTGCAGGTATAACTAGAGGACTTGCACAATCAAGCGCTAATGGTGTAAAAATCGCTAGAAACATCATTTCAAAACTCAAAAAATAATTTATTTAACGGCTTATTATTTTATTGCGTCTACCTTTTAAATAAAGCGCATAAAAAAATGCTTGCATTATAACATTATGATGTGTTAAAATAATTAAGCCGTAAAAAAACGGGAAGATAGCGAAGAGGCTAAACGCGGTGGACTGTAAATCCACTCTCTACGAGTTCGATGGTTCGAATCCATCTCTTCCCACCATTAAGTAATATTACGACATATTGTTAACGACATTATGTCGTTTTTTCTTTGTTTTCGTAAACTAAAAAAATTTTAGGTTCGAACACTTGAACGTATACGTCAAAATGTTCTATTTTTACAAAAACATTCTGATTGTACTATATATGTTGATGATGGTGCGTATAGCCTAGTAAAAAGAAGTTAATAATAAAACCCATAATATATGGATGACCATACGTTATGGGTTTTTAGATTATATATTCACAGTTGGCGCAGCTTGAGTAACTCTAATTATTATCGCTATAAATGATATTAAGTTAGTAGTTAAGTGTACCATATAGGACGCTAAGAAGTTATTCTTACTATAGTGATATATTAAAGATAAACAGAATCCAGGTAACATATATACAGGTAAGAAGAAGACTTGATTATATTCACCATCTAAAATAAATGATAATGTATGAGCGAGGCCAAATAGTAAAGATGAAATTAGAGCTGGGATAATAAAGTGACATCCTTTAAATGTTTTAAATATTAATTCTCTAAATTCAAATTCTTCTATTAGTGGCGCAACTAGAACTACAGTAACAAATAATACTATATAGTTCTTAATGCTTGTATCGCTAGAAAATAGTTCGTTTATTGTTTCCTGGTTGGATGCTTCACCGATTTTTAAAATTTTATCCATTAATAATTGATAGTTGCTTGCGCCTATTTCAAATACATAGAAAACAATGAAAGATACTATACAATATAATATAAATCTGCCGAAGTTCCTTGTCGTATCTTTTATTAATGAACCAAATCTTTTTCTATAAATTACAACAATCGCTAACATAGGAATAATCTTTGAAATCATCCATGCTAGACTGTTTGAACTATTTCCAATTATCTTAACTACAATAGACGAAGAGAAAGCTTCTAGAATATAAAATCCTACAAACGCTAAAAGTGGTATATAATCAAATTTCTTTTCTTTTTGTTCTTTTATTTCATTCATATAATCACTCATACAATGATTATATAACAATTATATTTTTAACACAAATAAATTAATAATTATGATAAAATAATGATAGAAAAATAAGTACTTATTTTTAAGGAATATTTTATATGAAAAAAATAGTTCTCGCATCAAACAATAAACATAAATTAATAGAGATTAAAGAAATATTAAATCCGTTAGGGTTTGATGTTTTATCATTATCAGATATTAATTTTAATGAAGATATTATAGAAGATGGTAAAACATTTAAAGAGAATGCATTAATAAAAGCGAGAGCTGTAAGAAATAAAACAAATCTTCCTGTAATTGCGGATGATTCTGGATTATGTGTCGATATCTTAAATGGAGATCCAGGTGTTCATTCACATAGATATAGCGGTATTAACGCTACTGATAAAGAAAATAGAGTTAAGTTAATTGATGTTTTATCTAAACTAGATGGTCCATATAAAGCTCACTTTACATCATCAATCGCATATATTGATGATAATAGAGAGTTTGTAAAAGAAGGATATGTATATGGTGAAATAATACTTGAAGAAAGAGGAGAGAACGGCTTTGGATATGATTCTATATTCTATTTAAAAGAATATTCTAAAACTATGGCTGAACTCGATCCATCTATCAAGAATAGTATCTCACATAGACATAACGCTCTAATTGAATTTGTAAAGGAACTAATAAATGAAGATTCTAGTATTCTCTGATAATCATGGTTCATTAACTGAATTAGATAACGTATTAAATCATTATAAATTCGATAGAATATTTGGTTTAGGTGATCATGAAGTAAATAGATATGAACTAGATGATAGAAACGTATCACCTGTTAAAGGAAATAGTCCATTTGATGATCAGGATTTCTTAACTGATAGAATATGCGAAATAGAAGATTTTAAATTCTTATTTACTCATGGACATACTCATCAAGTTAGATATAGTTTATTATCGCTTAGCCTATTCGCAATAAAAAACGAATGTGACATAATATTTTATGGTCACACTCATATCGCTAAAATTGATGAAGATAATGGAAGATATTATATTAATCCAGGTTCTATCTACCTTCCATATAGCCCATCATATCCAACAGTTGCGATATTGGATTTAAATAAGAATATCTTAAACATCAAGATTGTAGATGCGATTACATTTGATGTTTATAAAGAAATAACGATAAAGAAATAATAATGGAAGAAGTAAAAGACGATCTTTATAAGGATGAAGAAAAACTAAAGAACGCAGAAGAACTTTTAAGACAAGTTAAAGGCACTGGAAGCGCTACAGAGATTTATAAATCTCTTCTTTTGTTGTTGAAATTGTATGAAGAATCATATAACTATTCTTTAATTCCTGATATGGTAGATGAATATATTCTATTATTCAATTCTCCAAAAGAAAGATTATCTTTATTAAATTTCAAAATCACTGCCTTACTAAAGCTCGAACAATATAATGATCTACTTAAGACATTAGATGAAAAGAATGAATTAGATATATTATCTACAGTCGAAAGATCAAATATATTATTTTATAAATCTATCGCTTATGAAGCGCTATATGAATATGATCTATCTATAGAAGCTCTTGAATCTATTGATGATAATATATCTAGATATTCCTTAGTTAATAAATATCTTAAACTCGCTATTTTATATATTAAAGTAAATGAATCATCTAAAGCTTTAAACGCATATAAGTATGCGTTAAAACTAGATTCATCTCATAAAAGCGATATGTATACTCTAGTTGAATCTGATCTATTTTATGCATCAGGGAAATACGTTGAAGCTTTATCATCTTTTGAAGATTTCTTTTTAAAGAGTCCAAATAAATATAAATATTTAGATAGATATATTCTAATCAATTTGAAATTGAATAGAATTGATGACGCATATAACTTTTATATTAAATATTCTAATAAGACTCAGCTTAAATTATCTTCATCTAATAAATATTCATTCTATAAAGCCGCATCAATTCTATTAAAAGAAATGAATAAGAATAAGGAATTAGATGAGATTAACGCCGCAATCGAAAACATTAAACCTACATATTATAAAATTGAAGAAAAAGAATATGATGATCTAATTAGAACATTACTAAAAGAGGTATCTAAACCTCTAACAGTATATGATAAGAGAAAGAATATTGTGAATAGGTTTTTAAAATCTATTTTCTCTATCATAGGTGATAATACGGTCTATATTGAATATTCAAAAGATTATTATCTATATAATAAATTTACTAATACTCAAATGAGAGAATTAGAAATTAAAATATCTGATGTCTACAACAAATCATTAGTAGATTATTTTGAATTTGATAAAGACACTCTATTTGATAACTATTATGACAATAATTTAGATAATGTTAGTGGAAGATTTAAAATATATTTAATTAGAAATGAATATAAGAACTATGGATTCTTAGTTATTCCATATGTAACTAAATATGATTTTATCTATTCAGTATTAAGAGATTCATTATTAGAAACATTTATCAAATTAGATATAATGACTATAAATAATAATAATCTTTCATCTTTTACTAAGATATTAGAAAAAGAGAATAGAGGATTCTTAGTGTTTAGAGGTGATAATGTTGAATTCTTATCACCTAAAACAAGAGATTTCTTTAAAGAAAAGAAATCAATTATTAAATTAAGAGATTTTATGTCTTATTTCTTAAACCCATTACATATAGATGAACTAATTAATAAAGATGAAATAGTATTAGATGCGGTTATCGATAATAATCCATTAAAGATATTATTTAAACTATATTATGATGGAATAGATCTATATTCAATTATTAAAGAAGTTAAATCTGAGATGGAAGAAAAAGAAAAGATAGATACATTCTACTATTCTTCTGATTCAGGATTTTTAAATATTAATTCACTAAAAGAAGAAGTTGAATCTAGAGAGGATTCATATGCGATTATTGGTTTTAGTGCTAACTTAATAGAAGAATCAGACACTATCACTACTAGAGATAATAAGCTTCTAGATTTAAGTAAGAAGATGAACGAAATATCTCCATCATCTAGAATATATTATTTAGGAGAAAACCATTTTTTGTATCTTTTATATACAGTTGATAAGAGAACACTTGAATCAATATATTCTAGAACTATTGATTCATTTAAATCTTTATATAAATATTCATATTCTTTAAGAGATAAAAAGCCTACTGGCTTTATATCTAAAGCGTTAAAAAATAAAACATTTTCTGAAGTTAAAAGTTTAATAGAATATGGCTTCTATTATTCTATTACTAAAAATAAACTTATTATTCTTGATAATGAAGAAAAGAAAGAATACGCTATATTTAAAACTTATGAAACAGAAATATTACGTAAGATTAAAGAAAATGATTTTGATTTAGAATATTATCCAGTAGTAAATGAAAAGACAAAGAAAATCATGTTCTTTATGCCTGAATTTATGTATCCATATAATCTGGATTATTCTACTTATAAAAAGATAGTAAGTAAGAATCATCTAGAAGTTAAATCAGATCTAAATATGATTAATAAACTACTAGATGATACAAATGATTTTAATCCTAATTTAAGATACCTAATAAGAATAGAAAAAGAATCAATATCAGATTCAAATTTCATTAAAAAGTTTACTGCTTTATATAAGGGTTCTAAATTAGATAATAGAATCATTATATTTGTGGATAATCTATTCAATGATGATTTTAAGAAAGGTATTCAGATACTCAAAAATATGAGAATACCTCTTGCGGTAAGATATGATTATCAAGAGATTGATTCTAATCTATTTAAAGATTATGAATACGTTATAACTAAACATAATAATGATCCATTATCAAAATATATAATAGATGGATTAATGAATGTATTAAATAAAAAGATAATATTAACTGATGGTGATACAATCGATAATACTCTTTCTTTAAAATCATCTTTTGGTGTCTATACAAAAGATAAGATTAAGAGTTTCTAAGGAGCTAACTATGAAAAGAATACTTTATATAATAATGTTGACTATATTTTCTTTATCTTTAGTTGGATGTGATTTATTAGGCATATCTACTAAAACTCAAGAGGTATCGACATCTACAGAATCTATTACATCTTTAACTGATGAGCCAACTACAAAAGAAACCGATGTGCCAACTGATAAGCCTACTGACGCTCCAACCGATAATCCTACTACAACGCATGTTCATGTATGGAATGATGGAGTAGTAACTCTTGAACCTACATGTACATCTAAAGGTGTTAGAACTTTTACATGTGAATGTGGTGAAACAAGAGAAGAAGACATAGACGCATTAGGTCGCAACCTAATTGATGACCCTGCAGTAGAAGCCACTTGTACAACTTCTGGTAAGGAAGCTGGTAAGCACTGTACTCGTTGTGATTATACTGAGGGCTTAACTACAATTGAAGCTTTATGACACATAGTGGTTATAGATCAAGCAGTAGAAGCTACATGTACTAATGCAGGTTTAACTGAAGGAAAACACTGTTCAAGATGTGATGAAGTATTAGTTATTCAAGAGTTAATTTCTTTAAAAGAACATTCATGGGATGATGGTGTTCAAACATTAGACCCATCATGTATAGAAAAGGGAGAAAAAACATATACTTGTACAGTATGTAATGAGAGAAAAGTAGAAAAAATAGATGCGCTAGGACATGACTATATCGCATCTGGTGAATTCATAGAAGCGACTTGTTTTAAAGGTGGAACAGGCACTAAAACATGTAGCCGCTGTAATGACCAAATAGTTGGATCATCTAATCCTTTAGGTCATGATTATAAAGATGGATATTGTACAGGATGTGGAATTCCATATATTAAATATCTTGTTGATACGTTTGGTGATAATGTAGATCTATATACTAATGGAGAAGAAAATCCATACAATATCGATTTAGATAAATATGGTTCAAATGTATTAGTAATGTTCTATGATCCAGATTTATCAGTCGATCCATATGAAGGTACTTCATATAATAAAAATAATTTCTATACTTCAACTTATACTATCGCTAATACTTATGAAGAAGCGTATTTTAGAACACAACATAAATTATTAAGCGGATCAATTGAAGAAAGTGGATTAAATTATTATCCTAGCCAATCATCATCAACAAAAGAAAATAGTTTATATAACAAATACTCTACTGCGGTATATATTCTATCTACAGATGGAGATTATATCGCATATATCCCTAATTCAAATAATATGGATAGAGCCATATTCTATGGTGCTGGATATGTGACAATGAACGATGTCGCAGCTTACTTGTTAGCCTTTGGTGAAGTGCCAGCGAACTCTAAATATAAATCATCTGATAAATCAGCTTCTATATCTGATTGGGGAAAATATGGTAGATGTAACAACACTCAATTTTCAGGTAATATTAATAATTATCCATATGAGCCAGAACTACCATATATATTAAGTAATAGTACTAGATTTGTTGGAGAAAAGCGCACATATTATGAAACTGACTTTGGTGCTTTAGGTGGATTTACTAGTGAGTCTGGCGCAATTAATACTGATTATAATACTGGTTCATCAATCAATAGAAATGTGTGTAGATTTGTCTTTGTATGTGATTCAGATATTAAATCTATAGATGATAGATATGTATTCTACACATATAATCATTATAACGATTTCCAGGAATACTTAAATCATGATGATGCGTGGGGATTAAGATTTGGAAACTGTACAGGTGGTGGAACATATAATTCAAAAACAGATTATAATCCTACTCAGTATCCATATCTTAATTATATAGATGAGTATAGTGAGTTTACTAAATCAACATATCATAAAGATGTTACTATAGAGAGTGGTGAAGGTGGAGACGATCCTACACCAGTTATAGTTGATCCAGTTAACCCTAGTGACTCATTAAAAGCTACTATGAGCTATTCAAGTACATCAACAACTAATATGGTTGAAAATACTGATAGCGCTGATAAAGTTAATTTAGATACAACTATATTTAATGTATATGGAACTAAAGGTGGTAACGCCAATAACATCGGATTAAATAAAGCTGGAACAATAAGGCTATACGCATCAAATGGAAATGGTAATACATTAACTATAGAAGTAGAAGACGGCTACATCATTGATTCAATCACTATTAACCTAGATTCAACAGTATCATCATTTACTTTAAATGATACAAGTTCATATAATCCAACATCTAACCAAGTAATTGAAGTAAATATTAATAAAACGTTAGTAGAAATTCAAAATACTGGTACTGCTCAACTTCACATTAAATCAATAGAAATAGAGTACCATGAAGCATAATAATTAGACCCAGAAGCATAAAATTCTGGGTCTTACTTCTATAATAAAAACTATAATATAATTTTTTGGCTAGAAATAGCCATTTTTTCTAAAAAAAGGATTTTTTCAAGCGACTTTTTGCTGAAAGTATAGACTTTTTCAAGCGAGTTTTTGCCAAAACTATAGACTTTTTCAAGCGAGTTTTGAAATTAACTAGATTTAATTAGCGAATTTTGTTAAACATTTTCATTAAAAAAGAAGCTTTGAAGCTCCTAATTTTAATCTATTTTAAACTTTTAATTTGGCCAGCGCTAATATTTGATACAAACTTGCGAGAGAAGAAGCGAGGTAAGAAAACTGTTAATTTATTTCCGAATCCTACAACCTTTAACCATTTTCCTTTCTTGCTCATCTTGTATCCATATTCCGCAACTTCTTTAGCGGTCTTTGGTTTAATCTTTTTAAATGTATAATCATTATGCGCTACCGCAACGAAGTTAGATTCAAATGGTCCAGGACAAAGTGTTAGAATCTTAACATTTGTTCCTTTAAATTCTCTCATTAATGCTTCACCTAAATTTAATACATATGCTTTAGATGCGTGATATGTACACATAAATGGCCCAGGTACAAATCCTGCAATACTTGATACATTTATAATGTGTCCTTCATTCTTTTCAAGCATTATTTTTGAGAAGGCTTGAGTGAAATAGAATAATGCATTAACATTAACATTATTTAATTTAACTTGTAATTCAGGATCCATATCTTTTAGATCACATCTATCCCCAAATCCTGCACAATTTAAAAGGTTATTTACAAAATAATCTTTTTCTTTTGTGTATTCTACTAATCCTTTATATGTAGATGTATCTGATAAATCAGCTTCATAAAAATCAATAAATCTATCAGGATATTCTTTATTTAATTCTTCCTTAGTTTGAGCTAATCTTTCTTTTGATGATGATACTAATAAAAGATCACATCCTTCTTTTAAATATAGTTTTGCGAATTCTTTGCCTAATCCTTTAGTTGCGCCTGTAATCAATGTAATTTTCATATTATTCTTTCCTTTCTATATTAAAATTATATATTTTATTTTAGTGACTTTCAATTAATTTATTTCTATAAGATAACTTGTAGTTATTTATGGTTTGGCTCTCTATTTTTTTGAATAATTTACTAGCGTATGATGGATCATCTATCCCAACATATGAACATGCTTCTTTTAAACTTAGGTTTTTGTCCATTAACAAATTCTTAAGCATAGTTATTTTTTGATTGTTTATGAATGATACAATTGTTTCACCTGTACTCTTTTTATATAAAGAACACATATATTCTTTGGTTATTCCTAAACTTTTCGCAACGTCATTTAATAATATTTTTTTGGATAAATTAAATGAAACATATTTTTTTATCTTTTCAATATACATTGTCTCATTATTAATATCTATATCAGATAAATCTTTATTTAATTCTTCATTAAATGAATATAACACTTTAAATAATAAATAATTAATCCTTGGACTATTTGATGGATCAGTATTGCTTAAAAGAATAAGCTCATCAATATCGTTTTGTAATACTGAATTATTGATAGAACTTTTTATTTTTAAAATCTCTTTTTGGTGATTAAACAAAAATGAACACTCTATTCCAACACAATGATGTTCGCTAATTCCACTACTCATAACGGAGATTTTATGGCTTCTATCGTGAATAAAAAAATCACCTTTTTTAAGTGTGTATGATATATTCTTTGTTTTGCATGTTAAACTTCCGTATTTCACATATCCAAATTCTAAATAGTTATTTAAAACAGGCAAATCATTTTTATAATCTATTGCGTTAAATTTATGTGCGACAGTGATTTTTGGAAGAGAATTTATAACGATATAACTATTCATAATTAAGTTTATATCACTTTATATTAATATAGTCAATTAATATTAATATTTTACATCTTTATAATCGCTACAAATAAAATGTAAATGATATAATAATGGTGAAAATAGACAAAAATATCAAAAAAGTAGGAAAATATTTGGAATTAAATTACAAAATAAATATTAATATATTCCATAAAGGAACCATATGAATAAATTAGAGAAAACAAATAAAATATTAGAATCAATTAAAAACGCTTTTAATTCATATAAAACTAATTTTGATATGAATAAGTCATCTGATGAACTATTTAATAACTTTAAAGTTGTTCTAGATAAAGAATTAAAAGATTATGAAATTCTATATGATTACATAATTGGAGAAGAATCAAAAAACATAGATGGAATAACTAAGAATTATTATCCTAAAATTAACGATTCTATCATTATGGATATAAGTGTTAAATTTGATGAAGTTTGGGTTGATGTTACTAGGACATTCTTTGTTAAGAAATATACTAGTAAACAAAAGGAAGCTTATTATATGATTTTTAGGTCTATAAGAAATGGTGAATCTATACTAAAAAATGGCGTTAGTGGCGATACTGTTTATAATGAAGTAAATAAAGAATTTATTTTAAATAAAATGAATTTAGTTCATCATGCAGGACATTTAATATCTAATGAACCTGTAAGTGTTCCTGAATTTATAGAGAACGAAAATAATATCGTTAAAACAGGCGACATTGTTGCGATAGAATCAGGAATATATAAAGATTTTGGTATAAGACTAGAAAATGATTATTTAGTTTTGAATGATAGATGTATTAATCTTTTTGAAGAATTAATGCCTATAGATATAGAGGAGTATGTGTTATGAAAAAATTAATTAGTGGTCCATATGGTGTATTATTAACACCATTTAAAGATAATAAGGTAGATTTTGTAAATTTAAAAAAAGAATTAGATTATGTAAATGATGATGGAATAAAAGGCTTTGTGCTTAATGGAAGCACAAGTGAATTTATAAACATATCAATTGATGAACAAATAGAGATAATCAAATTCGTTAGTTTAAATAAAGCTAAAAATAAAGAAATGATTGTTGGCGCTAGCGCTTCAAATGCAGTAGATTCGATTAAGATTGCAGAAAAAGCATATGAATATGGTGCTAAGGCGCTTCTTGTATGCCCACCATATTACTTTAAGTATACTGAAAGTGAAAAAGAAAAATACTATTTAGATATCGCTAATAATTCAAAAGTTCCTCTAATTTTATATAATATTCCATTCTTTACTCAAGAAATAGAATTATCTTTAGTAGATAAACTATTTAAACATCCAAATATTATAGGAATTAAAGACAGCAGTGCGAATATGAAAAGAATTATGCATTTATTAAGTAAATATAAACATACTAATAAAATAATTCTTACTGGTACAGATGATATATTAGTTCCAGCACTGGCTGCGGGAGTTGATGGAAGTTTTACTGCATTATCTATAATATATCCACATAAAATTTCTAAATTATATGAACTAATGGATAAAGGCTTAATTAAAGAAGCACTAGAAGTACAAATGAGTTTTATGGAAGATTTAAGAATTGCGGATAGTATGACTTTCCCATTTGGATATAAAAGATTAATGGAAAAAGCATCGAATATTGATTTTAAAGATAAGGAGATAAATTAATGAAAGCCGCAGTATGGACAGGAATAAATAAAGTTGAAATAAAAGATGTACCTATTCCAGAAATAGGTAGCGAAGAAGCGCTTCTTAAAGTTAGATGCGCTGGTGTATGTGTTACAGATTTCCATATTATATCTGGAAAATTAAAGATAGGTAAAATGCCTAACATTCAAGGACATGAAATATGCGCAGAAGTTGTGAAAATAAATTCGAAGAATAGCGATTTAAAAATAGGACAAAGATGCGTTGTAAAAACATCTTTAGGATGTGGTGAGTGTGAATACTGTAGAAGCGGAAAACAGTATTTATGTAAAAACTCGTCTGAAATAGGATACTATCCACATAATGGTGGATACGCTGAATATTTAAAAGTACCTGTTAGTCAGATAGTTCCTATTCCTGATTCAGTTAGCGATTATGCCGCAAGCATAATGGAAAGCTGTGTTTGCCCTACCGAATCATTGATGAACTTTAAAGTTCCATTTAATGGTGATGTGATAGTATTTGGTGCTGGACCTGCAGGACTTGCGTATATCATGTTATCTAAATTAATGGGCGCAAGAAGAGTAATATCAGTTGTAAGACAAAATAAATTCGATAGAGCGTATAGTTTTGGTGCTGATATAGTTATTGATTCAGCGTCTGATATAGTAAAAGAAGTTGAAAAAATAACAAATGGTGAATTCTGTGAACTCGTTATTGAAGCGACAGGGAATGCGTCTATTATATCCATGACACCTAATGTATGTAAAAAAGGCGGAAGAATAATTCAATATGGTATTCCAGGAGATGATGAAGTAGTTAATTATCCAATTAAGAAATTAATTGTTGATGAAATAACTATTCATGGTGCAGTTGGAAACACCAAAGCTTGGTATCCACTAATTGATTTAATCGATCAAGGAAAACTAAATCTAGAAAAATTAGTTACACATGAATTTAAGTTAGAGGATATTAATAAAGCGTTTGATTTATATAGAAATCATGATAGTTCATTAATTAAGGCAGTTATTAAATTTTAAGAGGTAGATAAAAATATGAAGATTACTGATGTAGAAGTCGTTGTAGTAAGACAAGATGAAGTAAAGATGATTGGCGATGGTAGTCAAGATACCGCAATTGTTTTAGTTCATACTGATGAAGGAATTACAGGAATTGGTGAAGTTGATAGCGCTCCTGAAGTAGTTAAAATGATAGTGGACGCTCCATCATCACATGACCAATGTCGTGGATTAAAATCAATACTAGTTGGAGAAGATCCTAGAAATATTGAATATTTATGGTATAAGATGTACCACTATAGCTATTATTATTCTAGAAGAAGCGTTGGAATACATGCGATGAGCGGTATCGATATCGCTTTATGGGATATACTTGGTAAAAAGATGGGTGTATCTGTATCTAGATTAATAGGTGGTAGATTTAGAGAAAAGATTCCTGCATACTGTAGTGTATTAATGCCTGGAACTAAAAAGGAAATCTTTGATTTAGTAAACCATCATAAGAAAGATTGTAACTATCATGGTTATAAATTCGGATGGGGAGCACTTGGTGAAAGTGAAGAAAAAGATATTAAATTAGTTGAATATGCTAGGGAAGCAGTAGGCAGTGAAAATAGATTAATGATAGATATCGGAATGAGATGGAAAGATTATAAATATGCATTAAGGGTATCTAAAGAATATGAAAAACAAAATATATACTGGCTAGAAGAACCATTTGAACCAGATTACTTAGATATGTTTGGAAGACTATCAGATAATATTAATGTATCTTTAGCATCTGGTGAAGAATATGGAACACTATTTGAATTTAATGATTTAATTAATAAAGGAAAAGTAGATATCGTTCAACCAGATATGAGTAGATGCGGCGGTATCACGATGGCTAAAAAGATTGCAGATATGGCTATGTTAAATGGAAAGAAATTAATTCCTCACGCATTTAAAACTGGTATTTTAATGGCCGCAACTCTGCAATTAATCGCATCTATTCCAAACGCTGATATGTTAGAATACTGCGCTCAAGAAACAGTATTAAGCAAAGGCTTAGTTAAACATCATTTCAAATTAGATAAAGATGGTAATGTTTTAATTCCAGATTTACCAGGTCTTGGAATTGAATTAAATGAAGAAATATTAAATAAATATAGGAGATAAAATAATGAACGTTTTAGCAATAGGATGTCATCCAGATGATTTAGAAATAAATGCGGGAGGTACACTCGCAAAATGCGCTAAAAGAGGCGACAAAATTACTATGGTAACACTCGCTAATGGTAGCGCTGGTCACAAAGTATTATCAAAAGAAGAAATAGTAAAAGTGCGTTTTGTTGAAGCTACTTTATCAGCTAAAGAAATAGGCGCTGATTATTACTGTTTAGGCTTAGACGATTGTTTTGTTAGAAGAGATTATGATGAAGGTGTAAGAAAAGTATCAGACATTATTAGAAAAGTTAAGCCTGATTTTATCATCACACATGGTGAACATGAATATATGGAAGACCATAGCGTTACATCCAGAATAGTTTTTGATGCGACAATGGCCGCAACAGTATATCACTATCCATCAGAATATCCTGCATTTGAAAAATACACTCCTATTTTCTATATGGAAAATACAATGATGATTAACTCATTCCCAGAAATATTTGTAGATATTACAGATACTATTGATACAAAAATAAAGATGTATTCTCATCATAAGTCTCAAATTGAATGGTTAAAAGTTCACGATGATTACGATATGATAGAAGCTGTTAAATCATTCAATAGAACAAGAGGTTTACAATGTGATACAGGATACGTAGAAGGATTTACTATCTGTAAACAAGCACATCACTTACCAACAAAGAGATATTTGCCTGAATAAGATATGATTATTAATAAGACATCATATAAAAATATAGATGGTATATTATTAAAAAATGAATATATAGAAGTTATAGTGCTTCCTACTGAAGGAAGCAAAATAGCTTCTATTAAAAATAATAAAGGGTTTGAATATTTATATCAAAACCCTTCTTTAGATTATAAAAAACTATCATTACTTGATGACTATGCGTTAAGAGAATGTAGCGGATATGATGATCTATTTCCAACCATTGATCCTGATATTTATAATGGTATTAAATATCCTGACCATGGCGAAGTCGCAAGACTATCATTTAATTATGAAATAAAAAACGATAAATTATTCCTTTATACTAAATCATTATTATTTAACTATACATATAAAAAAGCTATTTCTTTAATGAATAATAAGATAGTAATTGAATATGAAATAATAAACAATGATAATAAAAAACTATATTGTTTATGGGCGATGCATTGTTTATTAAATAGTTCTAATGAAACAAACATTAGAATAGAAAACAAGACCCCATTATATCTTATGTTTGATAAAGAAAATGAAAAAGGTAATCCTGGCGATTATATAGATTGTAATGGCACTATTAACATTGATAGAAGCATGAAGAACTGTTATAAATATTATTATCAAAATAAAAATGGAAGAATAATTTATAATTATGATAAAAACAATTCTCTATCATTTTGTTTTGATAAAGATATATTAAAAGAAACAGGTATTTGGATAAACAATGGTTCATTTAATGATTTTTACTGTGTTGGTATTGAACCCGCAACAATAGGCTATGATTCATTATCAAACGCAAAAAAACATAGTGAAGAATTCTATATAGAACCGAATGGTAAATTATCATTTAGAATAGAAATAGAATTGAACTAAAAAGTAGGACTAATAGTATGAAAAAAAGATTTAATAATCTAGAATTTGTTATTGAAAATAATAAAATATTGCTTGAATCAATCGGAAACATTAAAACGAATGGTTTTCGTTTTGTTGAAGTTCAATTAAGTGGAGAAAACAAAGATTCTCACATGGGCATAAAGATGGTTAAATCAAGCGAAGGATTAAAACTAGATTATGTTTCATTTGAACATGACGATTCCACTCTTTTTATAACACAAAAGTCCGAATTAATAAAAGTTGTATCAGTCTTTAAACAGTATAAAGACACAAATGCTATAAGCGTCTACAATGTAATTGAAAATATTTCTAATAGTGATATCGTTATTGAAGAAGCGTCATCGCTAATGATATATGGTTTTTCTAATGAAGGAAAATCCGGGTATAATGATCTATATATAACCAAATTTATTAGCAGCCACCATGTTGAATGCCAACCAAAAAGATTTTCTTTTGAATCTCTTGGCCTATTTAATTCAAGAATGGAAACACAAAAAAAGATTTGTTTTTCTAATATTGGCAGTTGGTCAACTAAAGAAGAAATACCGCAATGTATTATAGAAGATACATCTACTAATAAAATGATTATGTTTGAAATTGAATCGAATAATTCGTGGTATTATGAGATTTCAGATAACAATAATGATTATTATTTATATACAAGCGGAGCTAATTCTTCGTATGGTAATTTTGAAAAATTATTAAAGCCTAATGAAACATATAAAACCGTAACTACTTCAATTTCATTTGGAGAATCATTAAATGAAATAATAGAAAATATGACTAAATATAGAAGAATTATTAAAGGAAATTCTAAAGAAGATGAAGAATTACCTATAATATTTAATGAATATATGCATTTGTCATGGGATTCTCCAGAAGAAAACAAAACTAAAGATATAGCGAATTTTATATCTAAACTAGGTTCAAAATACTATGTTATAGATTGCGGATGGCACGATGAAGAACCTGGATACGCTATATATCCTTATGTTGGCAAGTGGGTTGAAAGCAAAACTAGGTTTTCTAGTGGTTTAAGAAAAACAACCGATTATATAAGAAGTTTAGGTATGAAAGCAGGCTTGTGGATTGAACCAGAGATTATCGGAAATAAATGCAAAGAAATGCTAGATTATTATGATGATTCATGTTTCTTACAAAGAAATGGTAAGAAAGTGTCTGTAATGAATAGATATTTCTTAGATTTTAGATCAAACAAAGTAAGAGACTATTTAAACAAAACAATCGAACGTATGGTAGTTGAATATGGTGCTGATTATATTAAACTTGATTACAATCAAGATTGTGGAATTGGAACAGATTATAATGCGTTTTCATGTGGAGATGGTTTAGAACAAGCATCTAAAGCATATTTATCGTGGATTGATGAAATAAGGGATGCTTATCCAAATGTTATTTTTGAAACTTGTTCATCTGGCGGAATGAGAATGGATTATGAAACATTGAAACACTTTTCGATTGTCTCAACATCAGATCAAACTAATTATTCAGAATATCCATACATCGCATCAAATGTTTTATCGGCAGTACTTCCAGAACAAGCTGCAGTATGGAGTTACCCAGTCGGAACACCTTCAAATCCTAATGAAGATTTTAAAATAAATAAGGAGTGGGTATTAAAAAATATAAGTGATGAGCAAGTCGTTATTAATATGATTAACTCATTTTTAGGCAGAATGCATCTAGCAAGCGATCTCAGATTATTAGATGATCATAGATTAGAACTAGTAAAAGAAGGCATATGTTATTATAATTCTTTATCTAAAATAAAAAACAAAGCATTTCCGTATTTTCCTTTAGGATTTTCGTCGTATTACGATAAACATGTTTCAAGTGGATTAATTTATAATAATATGGTTTATTTAGCGATATGGAACTTAGATGGTAGTTATGATTTTGAAATACCAATGAAAAGAAATATTAAAAACATAAAAGTTGGTTATCCAAAAAATACATCCGTCAAATATGGATATAATGACAATATTCTAAATGTTAAATTTAATAAAAAGGAACAAGGTCTATTCCTTGAAATTGAATTAATGTAATTTTACTTTACAATGGCTAAACTAATTAGCCATTTAAAAAATCTAAAGCGTAGTAAAATGTTTAACACGATGCTTTAGATTTTTTTATTTATATTATATGTTCCTATTTTCTTTAATTCAGATAAAGTATGGCCATAGTATTTCTTAAACATTCGAGAAATATAGTTTTTATCATGAATACCATAGATGTCTCCGGCTTGTTCAATAGTTAACCCCTTAAGTTCTACTAATACCTTAATTTTATCTAGTTTAAGCCTGTTGATATATTGAATAATTGATTCGTTTGTAATCTCTTTAAAAATATTACACATATATTGATTGCTGAGCTTAATTTCATTAGATAAATCATCTAGAGATATATGACCATCTATGTGTGTGTTTATATATCTTTTTATTTTTTCAACATACAAAACGCTAGAAGGTGTTTTATCAAAACTAGATTTTGTAGATGAATCCAATAGTTTTAGCACTTGGAATATATAAAGTATACAGTTTGCGTTAGTTGTTTGATAGATGCTGTATTCAATTATTATTTTTTCAATTAAATCAGCAATTTTATCCGTGATTTCTTTATTAGTAATTGAATTAAGATAGTTAAAAACGATGGAATCATCATCATTTTCTTCTTCATCAAAAAAGAAGGAAAAAGTAATATGCTCATGATATCCATTTGATTTTACGTGAATATAATAATCTCCCTTATTTACAGATACCTGGCCCTTATTAAAAACATGTTTTGCTCCATTTTTGGTTGTCAATATAGCAGAACCTTCTTTGAAATAGGTTATTTCAATTGTATTTTTATAAAGTTCTATATCACAAGAATAGTCCGTTGCATAAAACTTATGTGCAAACCATATTTTAGGCATTTTACTAATTTTAATACTGTTTATCATAATTAAAGATTATCATAATATCTTAAAATTGTCCAGTTTTAATAATATCATACATTTAAATAATAATGTGAAGTTGGTATAATAAAATTGAAAAATACAATCAATATTATTTCGTGTTGATTAATATATCTATGGGGTAAATGGATATGGTCAATTGGAAGAAAAAGAGAAAAATAAACGAAATCGGCTTTTTAATTTCTGTTTTTGCTATACCTGTAGCGGCTTTTTTGATTTTCTGGGTTTATGTAAACTTTCAGTCTATTTTAAATGCCTTTAGAATTGAAAAAAGAGGAGAAATTATTTGGTCATTAAATAACTGGAAGAATTTTTGGCTTGATTTAACCGAACCATCTCCAATGACTGATATGAAATTAATACTGAAGAATACATTAATATTTTTTAGTACAAATATGTTTATCATCATTCCAATATCATTAATATTCTCTTATTTCCTTTTTAAAAAGATTAAATGTTATAAAATTTTTAGAATTGTTTTCTTTGCACCAAGTATCATATCAGCTGCAGTTCTTGCTACATTATATAAATTTATGCTCAATCCATCTATTGGTGGATTCTTGTCAAAGTTCTTATCCCTTTTCAATAATGGAGAAGAAATTAACTATTTGGTTACAGATGGAAAGGCATTAAAGGCTGTTGTTGCGTATTGTATATGGACAGGATTATCCGTCGATATTGTTTTGTTTAATGGAGCGATGGAAAGAGTTCCAAAAACAATAATTGAATCAGCTCAAATTGATGGAGTTAATTCAGTGCAAGAATTCATCAGAATACTATTTCCTATGATCTGGCCAACAATCTCAACAATAATAATTACGACTACAGCAGGCATATTTACTGCATCTGGCCCGTTGCTACTCTTAACTGGTGGTGCTCATCAAACCAATACAATATCATTTTGGATATATCAACAAGTACAAGCTCAAGTATCTCCATATTATCCATCAACAGTTGGTTTAATATTTACTTTGGTTGGTGTTCCTATTGTTCTTATTGTTAAAAGGTTAGTAGAAAGCATCTATAAGGAGGTGCAGTACTGATGATAAGAAGTAAGAATAGAATCAAAAGAGATTCACAGTCAAAGATATTGTTTATTATAGTTTTCTTTATATTTTTAATATACGCTTCTACATTTGTTTTTACATTTGGATGGGCAGTGATTGTTTCATTAAGAGATAGATTAGAATTTATCCATGAACCATTTAGTGTTAAGAACATCTATCATTTTAAGAATTATATAGACGCTTTTAATGCGTTAGAAGTAGGAGAAACCAATCTATTTGGAATGCTTTTAAATACATTATGGTATGCAACTTTTGCATCATTAATTTCAGTATTTTCTTCAAATATAATTGCATATACCGTATCAAATTATAAAAACGCATTTACTAAATTTTGGTACGCATTAACTATCTTTATTATGTTGATTCCAATAGTTGGTGCGCTTCCTGTTCAATACATTTTATATGATGATTTAGGAATATTAGATTCCCCTCTATATTTAATAGTATTTGTTGGCGGATCATCATTCCAATTCATACTTCTTCACGGATTTTATAGAGGAATATCAAGAGAATATACAGAAGCAGCGATGATTGATGGTGCTGGCCATTGGCAAACAATGTTAAAAGTAGTTATGCCAATGTCAATTCCAATGTGCTTGGCTCTTGGAATTATTGCGTTTATTGGTTATTGGAACGATTATATGAGCGTTTTAATATTCTTACCGAGTTATCCAACTCTCGCAACAGGACTTTACTTGTTCCAATCAACGCCTGAAATTAGATCAAATTACCCACTATATTATGCTGCAATAGTAATTGCTACAGTCCCTGTAGTTGTGCTCTATGCAGCGTTCCAACAAAAAATAATGTTAAATACTGTCGCAGGAGGCATTAAAGGTTAGGAGGATTTATGAAAAGAAAAATACTTATAATTTTACTAGTTATGTTATTTGTTGTTTCGGTAGCCGGATGCAAAAGCGTTAGAAAAACAAAAAACGATCCTAGTAAGAAAATGCTTGAAATTAACTGGACAATAGGCGGATACGGACGAGAATATTGTACTAAATTGATGGAAGCTTTCACAGAAGAAACTGGTATAGAATGTGTACCAACTTATGATGATAATGCTGCATCTATTATTGCGTCTAAAATTGGATCAGTTAGAAAAAATACTATAGATTTATTCTTTACTATGGTTCCACTATTTACATCTATAAATAGCCAAAAAAATAAAAGTGGATATGAAAATTTATACTGTGAATTAACTGATTTATATGAATCGAATGTTCCAGGTAAGGATATAAAGGTAAAAGACTATCTAAAAGGCGGTATATATAATTCACAATTTACAGATGATGGAAAATTATATACACTTCCTTATATGGCCCCACATGAAGGACTTGTTTACAACAAACTTGTTCTTGATAAATTTGGAATAACTGAACTGCCAAGAACTACAGATGAATTTGAAGATGTTCTAAAACAAATTAAGAGCGGTATGTCTGTTAATGGAGAACTCGTAACAACATCTACAGGCGAAACAATTTATGGATTATCTTCTGCATGCAATTCTGCATATTGGGCATTCGTATGGCCAACATGGTGGGAGCAATATGAGGGTGAAGAAAATATTCAAAATTATTTCAAAGCTAAATTGCCTGGTTCAAGCGATGATGCACTTCCAACATGGGAAGGATTAAAACAACCTGGTAAGTTAGTTGCGATTGAAGAACTAAATAGATTTATCAACAAAAATAATGGGTATGTTACACCAAACCATTTAAATAGAGATCACCTATTTACTCAAATAGACTTGCTAGACGGAAAAATAGCGTTTATTCCAACTGGTGACTGGTTAGAAAACGAATCAATAAAAGCATATGTTGATGCAGGCTATGAAGTAGACGTTCGCTTTATGAAAACTCCTGTAACATCAAGACTTGCGGTTAAATATGATATTACTGAAGCTGAATTAAGAGAAGCAATCAGCTATGTAGACTTAATTTCAGAAGGAAAAACAGCTCAAAAACCTTCATATAAAGGACATACAGAAAGTGAATCTGAAACAATAACTAGCGAAATCATGAAAGCGAGATTATTAGTTTCATCTTCTCAAATAGCATTATCTAATGCTTGTATACCTGCTTATTCTGATAGTATTGATGCTGCTAAAGAATTTTTGTTATTCTTTATTTCTGATAAAGGACAAAAGATAATGGCTGAATACTCACATGCAACTAGTCCATTTAAATACGAAATTGAAGAAGATACTAAATCGAATTTTTCTAATTTTACGAAATCTGCTTTCGATATTACTACTAGAGATGGAGTTTCTATCTTTATAGATGATTTTAAATATCCAATTAGATATAAAGCAGGTCTACTTATTACATATTGGAATTCTGTAAACTCTCAAAGAGGTTTTGAAGAAGTACTATATAACGGTTCTAAGAGCCCTAAACAAGTCTATGACTATGACTGGGGAACATATAAAGAAAGCTGGGATAGAATGCTATCAATGGCTGGATATTAAAATATAAGGAGGAATTATGATCAAAAAATTATTTAGTTTGCTGCTTGTATTTACTTTATTATTATCACTTTGTTCTTGTAAACAAAAAACAACTGATACTATAACAACACAAAGTGATAATACAAAAGAAACAGAAGAACAAATCGATTTAATCGACATAGTGTGTGGCTTTGAAAATCAAAATGATGAAAAAATAATAGAAAGTGTAAGCGGAATACAAACTTCTATTAATAATGATGCTAACTATGTTAACAGCGGTGAAAAATCATTAAAATTATCAATTTCTAAAAACCCAGTTCCTAAGTTTAGGTTTTCTAAATACTTAAAACAATATAATATTTCAGAATATGATTATTTAAGCTTTTGGGTTTATGTAGATTATGATAAGCCTATTTCTCTAACAAATTCTGTTCATGAGGGAGAATATCAAGGCAATGTTGTCTTAAATAGATACTATATCAATGATGCTATTGAACCAAGAGTATGGACAAAAATAAAGATTGCTAAAGGCGACCCTTATTATGAAGCTTTAAAATATAACTTATTATTTGGAAACTTTATATTCTGTGGTACAGGCGAAGAATTTAATAATGTTTTAGAATATTCTGTTTATTTAGACGATATACGTGTGTATAAGAAAGGAATGGAAGGTGAGGATGAAGTATATGTTGTTGATAAAGATAACAATGACGTACATATTCCAATGCCTACTGGAGAAGTTGGAACATTATATCAAATTCCTAAAATTAAAGTATTAGGAGCTGATGGAAATGAAATAATTGGTGCAGTTCCTAATGTTCAAATACTAGATCCAGATAAAAATGCTGTAACAGTAACAAATAATACATTCACTCCTAGCAAGAATGGAACATATTCTATTTACGCAAGTTACGGCGAAGGAAATTTAAAAGGAAAATATACATCAACATTCCAAGTTAAGCTATTTAGTGTACTAGATGAATCTACTGAATTAGGAGTCATAAATACTGAATATAATATTAAAGAGCCTGTTTTAGAAAAAGCTGACGGAAGTGAATATACTGGATATACAAAAACATTGAAAGTGTTATCACCTTCAAATAATGAAGTTACTATATCTAATAATAAATTTACTCCTACAGAGCCTGGATATTATGAAATTCAATATTCAATAAATAAAGATGGAAACACTGATAGTTTTACAAAATATGTTTGGGTTTCAAATAGTGGAGGTTTAGTTACTAATTTCTCTAATGATTCTGATTGTACAATCTTTACAACCACATTAAAAAACCCATTATTAAAGTTTGTTTCATCAATAGAAAATAAGAAGGTTGATAAAGGCGCTTCAACTAAGGCATGTATGCTTGAGATTGAAGGAGAATCATTCCCGACATTTAAGTTTTCTAATAAATTCCCAATAAGAAACTTTAAAGATTCTGGAATAGATTATGTTAGTTTCTGGGTATTTAATAATAGTGAACAAAATTTATATATTTCAAGTTCTGGATGCGAACTAGAAAGACAATATCTAGAATATGGAATTTGGACTAGAGTGTTATTTAGTGTAGACTCATTTAGTAATTCATTTGATTGGACAACAAACGAATTTGTCTTATATTGTGCAGATAATCAAACTGAAAAAGTTAGCGCAACACTATTTATTGATGATATAAGAATCTATAAAGATGGATATTCTAAAGAAGTAGACTTCTCTAAAGCCATTACTGATAACGATTTTAATTTTGAAGATTACAGCGGAAGAATGTTCTCTGTTAATGGAGATTATGTAGCTAACTTAGATGTTTATAGTTTTGGATATGATGAATTATTACCAAATAAAGCAACTGTTTTAAGTTTAGTTGATAGTTATGGTGCTAAGGTAGAAATTAGCGATGATGGTAAGTTTACTCCAACAAGAGAAGGAAAACACATCTTAACTTTAACATATGAACAAGATGGTATATTAAATTCAATTACTAAGTCATTTGTTGTAAGACCTCAATTAGAATTTGAACCAGGAATAGATCCACAAGATGTTATTGTTCCATATGGAGAAGCAAATAAGCTATATGATGCTAATCTATATAAACCAAAATTATGGAATAAAGGATTACCAGCATTAGAACAAGATGTTAAATATTCTATAAACGTTAGTGGACCAGACGGACAAAAAGTTGAAGCTGAAGGGTTGTCATTTACTCCACCTAAAAAAGGATTATATACATTATCGTTCTTTGCTCAAGATCCTATAACTAAAGAGTTTGCATCATATAAAGTATTACTTGGTGTTTTTGAAGAAGGCAAGATGGGAGTCGCTTACGATTTTGAAGACCAAGATATTACTGATTTTAAATCAACATATTATTATTATGGAAAGTTGTCAGATATGATGGTTACCAATGAAGAAGTTGGCGGCAACTCAACATATAAAGCATATATGATTGGTACTAAAGAAAAGTATAATGATGGCGAAATAAGAGAACCGATGTTCTATTTAGCTGAAAATAATATTCTTCAAAATATTAAAGGTACAGAATGGTTCAGCATAGATATTTATATTAAAGATCCAGAAAATAGAACATTTAGATTATTAAAACATAGATATTACAACTGGAATTTAGTATTACCTAAAGGAGATTTAAATGAACTTATCCCAACAAATGAATGGGTAACTATTAAAGTAAATAAAGAAGATTATGAATCTATTTTAGGTGGCTACATTTTTGCGGGCGCTCCATTATCACTAGGTGGACAGATGTGGACTGTGCCAGATACTAGATATATTACAGTATTCGTTCTAGTAGATGCTGAAGGATATCAAGATGCTGGTGGAATTACAATATACTTCGATAATATTAAGGTAGGTATAGAGCAATGAAAAAACTATTAAGTATATTAGTATTAATGTTTGCTGTATTTGGTCTATTTGGCTGTAATCAAAAAACAACAGAAACCAAAACAACAAAAGACGAAGTTACTACTACAAAAGAAAATGACTTAAAACCTTTAGATTATTCTAATGAATTTAGAGATGATAGAAGATTTTTAGGTATGTACCATTTAACACCTGTTTTAGACAATGTTCCAAACCAAATTAAAATGGATGATGCAATTAATGGTGATATATTCAATGTCTTCTTAATGAGCCATTTAGAAGTAAAAGATCCCGTTCTATTTGATGAGTGGTGTCAAAAGATATATGATGCTGGAAAGAGATTCTGGATTTTTGATAGCACATTCTTGTGGGATGGCAATGGCCAAACATATAAGAATATCTATACAAAAATGAACGAATTTAAGGAAGAGATGAGATCTAAACCTTATTATGATGCATGGCTTGGATATTATTGTGATGAACCTTTATTAGCAGGAATAAAAGGTGAAGAATTTAGACTCGCAACTGAAGCATTTGCTAAAACGTTCGAAGATAAAAGATTCTTAGTAGTATTTGGCGTTGCTGCAATGTCTGCAGATTATGTTATGCCAGCAGGTAGAGACGTACTAACTAGAGAATTCGGCGAATTCATTACTGATATTGGCTATGATATTTATGGCGATTTTGGCGACTACTATCTTGAAATATGGAGCGATATGGAAAAGATGTTTGAAGGAATGAATAAAAATTACTGGGCAGTACCAATGGCAATGAATTTTGGCGGAAGATGTACTGAACAAATGGCAATTAATTCAATCCTTGGTTGCTATGATGTTGTTAAGAAATCAAATGGCGGTGTTGGAATGCTACTATATAATGCATATACTTATCCAGCATCAACTGAAGCACTTGGCAATATTGGCTTCTGCGATATGTGCTATACATCATTAGAAGAATTTAAAACTTGGAACACAAAAGGAAACCCATGGAAAAACTATTATAACAAATTTTATAACGATGATGGTACTCAGGTTAATCCTGGCGTAGATTTTGTTCCTTGGACAAATGAAGAAAAAGTTATTCAAGATGTTGCAAAAGAAATCAATCAATATAATGAAGATAAATTCGAAAAAGCAAAATCATTAATTTTATGTGATAACAACCAAGAATTTGTCTATGATGGAGATCAAAAGGTTCCTGTTGTAAAAGAATTTATTCCTGGATTAAAATATGAATTTGCATCAAAAACTGATATGAATTTTACTGCTGAAGCTCCAACTGAAGTAGGAGAATATTATTGCAGAATTACATTAGAAGAATCTTTATATAGAACTGCTGCAACAGCAAACGTAGCATTCAAGATCGTTGAATCAACTGAAACTTGTTTAGTTCCAAGAGTAGTAATTGAAGATTATGCTAGTCCTGTAAAGACTGTAGCTTTTGACTTAGATAATTTACAGATATCTTATGATGGAATAAATTATACTCCTTACGAAAAAGCTACACCAATTGATGTGACAGATATGATTGTTAGAGAAGGCTACAATAAAACAATTTATGTTAAACAAGGGGATAAAACTCCAGCCGTATATAGAGTTAAAAAACTAGAATCAATCTCTGTTGGTGGTTTTGAGAAAGCAAAAAATGCAACATTTTCTGATTATGATGTAACAGGTATTATTAAACATTCTGGTGATTATTCTGGAAAATTAAGAACAAAATTAAATGCATCCATTGCTACTTATGTATCTGAACAATATTTCTATCCAGATTATGAATATAAAGTTGCAACTGGCGAAAACTATAGTGATATATCTAATGGTTATGCCTTTGAATTCTATATATATTCTGCAAAAGATCTAGACGTTAAAATGTGGTTAATCGGGCAAGATTGGACTGGAATTGTGTCTTCAGATGAAGTTCATGTTGAAAAGAATACTTGGACTAAATGTTCTTTCAATCTATCTAATTTTATCGAATCAAGCGGTTATCCTGAATATTGTCTTTCACACGCACTAGTATTTACACTATTGCTTGGTGGAGCAGAAGAAAATACTGATGTATTTATAGATGATGTTTCAATATTAGGCCTTAACTAGGAGAATAAAATGCATTTTGGTATTTTTCATACAGCAAAAAATATTTATCCAGAAGTTTTTGAAGAATTAAATAATAGTGATTATATTTCGTTTTTTCTCTCTGAAAGCACACCGGAAGATCCAGTATCAATTGCTATGGCAAAAGAGATTAGTGAAAAAGGCAAAAAATTATATGTCGCCTTTTTCACTTGGATTTTCCACCATGTTAAATACCAAAAAATGATTGATGTTGGTTCAGATGATGATTTCATAGTGAAATGCGAACTATATCCAAATTGGAAAGAGATAATAGATAAGAAAATTTCGTTCTATAAATCATTAAATATAGATGATACTATTGAAGGTTTTTATATTGATGAGCCATTACTTAATGGCATTACTCTTGATGATTTTGAAATGGTAACCAAATATTTAAGTGAGGCATGGCCAGAAAAAAGAATATTTTGTTGCTTTAGTATCGCTGGTGTTGCACCAGATGTATGGACAACAGGCAATGTTGAACCAATCACACCAAAAGCAGGACAATATTTAACAGACGTTGCATTTGATATGTATCATAAATTTGATGAAAAATATGAATACATATCAAAAGAAATGAAGAGGCGACTTGGAAATAGAAAAGATATAAGAATTTGGTATGTACCATGTGTAATGAACTATAGAGGCGATAAAGACGAACAACATTGTTTAGACCATCTTAACGGTTTATATGATCTATTCAAAAAAGAAGATAATCCTGGAGGACTAATTTGCTACACCTATTATACGTTTCCACAAGAAGTAGAAGGATTAGGAAATATTGGCTTAGATCATTTAAGAGGACAGTCTAAAGGAGATAAAAACTGGACACGTTTATATAATAGAATAATTGAAATTGGACAAGAGATTACAAAAATAACAAATAAATAAAAAAGAAAGGAGAAACATGAAAAAGTTTTTTATTACATTTTTAGCTATTGCTTTTGTAATATCTTCTATATCTTTAGCAGCTTGTGACAAAAAAACAACCACAACTAAAGAAGAACAAACAACAACTGAAGAAAAAGTTACTAAAAAAGATTTAGAAGTATCAATTGCAAATTTAGCAGATGGAAAGGTTACTGCTACTTATGATGGCCAAGTAAAGAGTATATTTGCTATGGCTGAAGGCAATGTTACATTAAAAATTGAATATGAAGGAAAAGGCAACACTTCTTATACAAAGAGTACTACAGCTCCAACAAACGCAGGTGAGTATTCTGTAAGTGTTACTTATGCTGGAGATTCAACATATAATAGTTTTTCATCAACACTCGTTTTAGTTATTAGTAAAGGAATGCCTACTGTTACAGTTGAAATGGAAAACTATTCAGAATCTGACACACCTAAAACACCAACTGTTACAACAAATTCAACAGGAACAGTTACATTTACTTATGAAGGTGTAGAAGATACTACTTATGAGGCTAGTGCAACAGCCCCAACTCAAGAAGGAACTTACAAAGTTACTGCTAAAGTAGCTGAAACTGAAAACTTTTTAGAAGCAACAGGAAGTGCAAACTTTACAATAGAAGCTCAAAAAGCTCAAGCTCCAACAACTGCTCCAGTACAAGCTGATGGCGATTCTCTAACTTATGAAATGTTAGCAGTTAAAGAAGAAACTGGTAAAGAATTCCGCCTATTGCTTGGTGAAAGTGTTATTGCTGACTGGCAAACTTCAGGAACATTCTATGGTTTGAAACCTGATACAGAATATGTGGTTCAAGTAAGAACTGCTGGCACTGCTGAATTAAGTCCATCTGAACCATCTGAATTAGTATTAAAACTTAAAACTTCAGCTGGTGCGCTTGTAGATACATTTGAAAGAAAGGCATTAGATGCTGGTGGACACGGTAATTTTGTTATGACAGATGAACATGTTCATAGTGGCGAACGTGCTTTAAAAACTGATAGACCTGATGGAGCTTATGGTTATATTTTATGGCCACAATCAATGCTTGAAAGATATGCCGATGAAAGCGGAGAAGCTTATTGGGGATATTATCAAAATGGTAGTTTTGAAAACAACTATGTAAACTTTTTACCATATCGCTACATGAGTATGTGGGTTTATGTTGAAGAAGATTGCATATTAAAATCAGGATTAGAAGTTTGGAAACAAACTTATGGTGATGTATTTGTTACTGGTGCAGGAACAGAACTCAAAGGTGGAGAATGGACAAAGGTTGTATTTGATTTCCAAACTACATCACTTTTAAGAGGATCATTACCAGACATTCTATCTCATGTTGAAAAATTATATTTTAACTTTAATCCAGATGAAGCAAAAACTTTCTATTTCGATGATGTATATCTATATGGAACTTTAGATAAACAAGAAACAACAATTACAGTAGAAAACTTAGTTGATGATGTATTGACATATAATTATGACGGCGAACCTGTAACAATGAATGTTACAGTAACTGGAGGATTCGAATTAACTTATTCTTATGTTGGAATAGGAGAAACTACTTATGAAACTAGTTCAACAGCTCCAACAGAAGTAGGTACATATAAAGTTACAGTTTCATTTGCTGGAAACGATTTATTTAACGCAGCAACAAAAGAATTCACATTAAATATCGTTGAATATACAGCACCAGTTGTTGAACCTCCTGAAGATGATGCTTTAAATACATTTGAAGGATTTACTGCTGGAACAGCTCTACAAGGTTTTGAAGTTTCAAAAGACAGAGCACATACAGGCGTTAATTCATTAAAAGCAGCTACTCCTGATGGCGCTGGCGCAGCGTTCATAATCAACTTAGAATCATTGGTAGGTTACAATTCTGAAACTCATACTTTAGATATTTCTGAATGTGACACTCTTGAATTCTATTTCTATACAACATATGGTTCATTTGTAATTAATAATGGATTTGAAATCTGGGCAGGAAGTGATGTTTATAACTGTGGTGTAGGCCAAACTGTTGCTGCAAACGAATGGGTAAAAGTTACAATTGATCTTAAGACTAACCCAATTATAAGAGGTGACTGGGCAACTATTTCAGCTAATGTAGATAAAATTATGCTTAACTTAAATCCATGGTTAGCTACTGATATATTTGGTGGCGCTGTAGGCCCATTCTATATTGATGATTTAAAATTCTATAAAAAAGTAGAAATTGTTGAACCTCCACTAGATCCATCATTAAACACATTTGAAGATTTTGAAACAGGTAGAGCATTACAAGGCTTTGAAGTATCTGAAGACATGGCCCATACTGGTACTAAATCATTAAAATCACGCGAAACTGATGGTGCTAATGCAACATTCATTATAAATCTTGAAACATTAAAAGGTTATAACAGCGAAACTCATAAATTAGATATTTCTAATTATGACACTCTTGAATTCTATTTATATACAACATATGGTTCATTTGTTATAAATAGTGGATTTGAAATCTGGGCCGGTGAGAACGTTTACAACTGCGGTGTTGGACAAGCTGTAGCTGCAAACGAATGGGTAAAAGTTACAATTGACCTTAAGACTAATCCAGTTATAAGAGGAGATTGGGCTACTATTTCAGCAAACGTAGAAAAACTTATCTTTAACTTATATCCATGGCAAGCAACTGATGTTATTGGCGGCGTTGTAGGCCCATTCTATATTGACGATTTAAAATTCTGTAAGAATGTTCCTACGGATGAAAGCGTTAATACTTTTGAAGACTTTGAAGTTGGTAGAGCTTTACAAGGCTTCGAAGTAACTGATGAAGTAGCATTCACTGGTACTAAATCATTAAAATCACGCGAAACTGATGGTGCTAATGCAACATTCATTATAAATCTTGAAACTTTAAAAGGCTATAACAGCGAAACCCATACTTTAGACATTTCTGAATGCGACACACTAGAATTCTACATCTACACAACTTATTCATCATTTGTTATAAATAGCGGATTCGAAATGTGGGCTGGAGATAGTGTATATAACTGCGGTGTTGGACAAGCTGTAGCTGCAAACGAATGGGTAAAAGTTACAATTGACCTT
>CALCVH010000179.1 GCA_937907585.1 uncultured Bacillota bacterium
ATAATAATGTGATATAATCACAAAAAATACAATTGAAGATGAAAACGCAACGCGCTAATTATTTTGTTGCGTTTACTTTTTCAATTAAGGGTTTCAATGAAGTTATTGAAATAGTGAATTATTAATACTAAAATATTGAAGAGGACTTGTTTTATGAACGCTAAATGGATTTGGAATAATTTAGATATAGTTAAAGATGATTATAGCGAATTTGTTTGTGACTTTAATTCTACTATAGATAAAGCTACATTAATGATTTCTGCTGATACAAATTACGCTATATTTTTAAATGACAAATATGTGCCAGGAACTCAATATGCATGTTTTCCATACAATCCTGTCTATGATCTAATAAAATTAAAAGTAAATCGTGGTTATAATAAATTAAGGATCATAGTATATTATTGTGGAAGCAAAAACTTTTCTACTTATTATCTAGATAAGCCTGGTTTATATTTTACTTTATTTGATGAAGATAATAATACTATTATGGTAAGCGATGAGAATATAAAATCTTCTAGATATTTGCCATATGAATCAAATAGATGCAAAAATATAACAAAACAATTAGGATATTCGTTTAAATACAATAAAAATAATGAACTTCTTCCCGTTAATTATCAAAATAGTATCATTGTTGATAAATCATATAATTTTACATTAAGAGAAAATAAAGCTCTAAAACTTCTTAAAAGAGTGGAAGAAAAGATATTATCAGTAGATAAAAGACATATATTAGTAGATTTAGGTAAAGAACAAACTGGATATATATGTTTAGAATTAATATCTAAGGAAGAATCAAATCTAATAGTATCATTTGGAGAACATTTAATAGATTCTAAAGTAAGAAGAATTATTCATGATAGAGATTTTTCTTTTGAATATGTATCAAGTAAAGGAATAAATAAATTTACTTCTTATTTAAGAAGAGTAGGATGTAGATATATAGAAGTATCATCTGATAAAGATGTAGTATTTAAACATATATCTATCATACCTACAGTTTATCCTTTTACTAAAAAACAATACAAGATTGATAATGAATTAGAAAAGAAAATATATGAAACTTCTATCTATACGCTTGAATGTTGTTACCATGAGCATTATGAAGATTGTCCTTGGAGAGAACAATCTTTCTATACTTTAGATAGTAGAAATCAAATTTTAGCTGGATATTATGCGTTTAAAAATAGAGAACAGGTTAGAAGCGCTCTTAAACTAATATCTTTAGATAATAGAAAAGATAATATGTTATCTATATGTTGTCCATCTTCATTTGATTATGTTATTCCTTCTTTTTCTCTTCATTATTTCACTGCGATATATGAATACTATAAATATACTAAAGATAAAACATTGTTAGTAGAAATATATCCTAAACTAGAAAAATTAATAAACGCATTCATATCAAAAATAAATAAAGATGATAATCTTCTATACAATTTTGAAGGTGACGTATATTGGAATTTCTATGAATGGAAAGAAGGATTAGATAATCCTATAGCTAAAACAGATTTAATTCTTAATACTTTATTCTTAATATCTTTAGATAATATGTATAAAATATCTAAGATTATAGGAAAGAAAGATGATAGATATAAAGAATTAATCAAAACAATGAAACCATCAATCAACAAATCTTTCTATAATCCAAAAAAGAAATTATATTATTTCTCAAAGGATAATAAGCAATATACTTGTTTAGGTAATTCACTCGCGATTCTATCTGGAATCGCAAATAAATCTAAACAACAATACATTGCGAAAGTATTATCTAGTGAAAACGATTTAACAAAAGTTACATTAAGTATGAAATGTTTCTTATATGATGCGTTACTAAAGGTATCATATGATTATAAAGATTATATATTAAATGATATAGATACAACATATAAAAAGATGTTGGATGATGGCGCAACAACGTTCTATGAAACTGAATTAGGCGCTTATGACTTTGATGGAGCAGGAAGCTTATGTCATGGATGGAGCGCTATGCCTATTTATTACTATAATCTTTTCGGAATAGTCAAAAAATAGGATTATTTGTATCAAACAAAATAGGAGCCGTAATGGCTCCTATTTATTTATTGCATAAATAGAACTATAGTAGATTTCACTTGTTCTCAGAAAATAATTTTAGAGTAAAAAAACAATATGGTCAGAATTTTTTATCTGACCATTCTATTGTTGAGAAAATAGCGGAATTATCAAATATCA
>CALCVH010000180.1 GCA_937907585.1 uncultured Bacillota bacterium
TATTAATTATTTCCTTAACATTTTTTTACTTTTTATATTTTTTTA
Source organism: uncultured Bacillota bacterium (assembly GCA_937907585.1). Classification (GTDB taxonomy): domain Bacteria; phylum Bacillota_I; class Bacilli_A; order Izemoplasmatales; family UBA1188; genus UBA1188. The sequence continues at coordinate 46 of CALCVH010000180.1, forward strand.
TTGATACAAAAAAAGTTAAGATGTAATATAAAGACAAAGGAAACATATATGAAAAATAAATTTGATATAACCACAAAAGAAAATGTTAGAATTGAAAACAAATATGTTCATACTTATAACCATTTAGAAGATCCACTAATATTTAATGATATTATTCTTTATCAGTTAGGTGAGATTTATCTAAATAATAGCGCTGTAGTAGACCCACATACTCACTTGGATTATTTTGAAGTATCATACATAATTTCAGGAACTGGTATGTTTGTTTCAAATGGTAAAAAACAGATGGTTAAAAAAGGCGATCTTTTCTTATCGCTTCCTGAAGAAGTTCATGAAATAATATCAGATACATATGACCCTTTAAGATACTATTACGTTGCGGTTAGTTTTAAAGATGGAACTTATATGAAAGATATCTTGTATACTAAGCAACTCTTAGGTTTAGATCCAATTAATAGAATTCATCATACAAAGAATTTTGATTTCTTTAATAAATTTTCTGATTTAATAGGCGCATTTGAATCAAATTCTGACTATTCAGAATATAAGTTTTCGCTTCTTTTAAAGGCTTTTATCATAGATGTGGTTGAAATCTTTGAAAACGTTGAAATAGATAAACCATATTCCCCACTTGAACTATCAAATACTGATAGCATCTACTATGAAATCACAAAATATATTGATAAGAATCTACTAACTATGACAAATTTAAAAGATGTTTCAAACGCTTTAAATCATAACTATTCTTATTTATCTAGAATATTTAAAAATAAATTTGGACAGACAATGTTTGAATATTATTCTATACAAAAACTCAATTACGCTAAAAAGCTGATTGAGGAAGGTAATATGTCTATTACCAAGATTTCAAATTATTTAAATTATACTTCTGTCTATGTATTTTCTAGATCATTTAAAAATGCCTTTGGAGTAAGCCCAAAGGTATATAAAGACAATTTATCAAAAACTCAAAAGAGTTAATTTATATTATATACATTTTATTATCTATTGAATATATAGTGATTGACACTACTACTGATATCATATTTTTGTTTGTTTAAGATTATTTTGCCAGATATTCCGTGAGGAATAGATGCACTAAAATCTACTTTTCCATTAACTGTTTTTATGTTAATAACGATACTACCAAATCTTGTTTCTTTTTCTAGATTTGTTTCAAAGTTATCACTATAGATATATGGTTCAATAATAACTTTATCATACCCAACACCATCGTTTTTAAGACCACCTATGTTTCTTAGTACCCATCTTGTTACTTCACTATACATATGGTGATTTCTTGAAACATAACCACCAAGTTCAAATGCTTCCCAAAGGGTTGTTGCGCCATTATCTTTCATAAAGCCAAATGATGGATATTCTCTTCTTTCTAACATTTTATATGCGATATCGTTATAGTGGTAATCAGATAAAACATTGAAAAGAGCTTTAGAACCTAAGAATCCACAAGTAAGAATATAATCATTTTTCTTAATTGTTTTAACTAATTTTTTGGCTATTTTTTTAGCTTGGCTTCCTTTGACAATATTATAATATATAGCCATCGATAATGAACCGATACCATTTGTATCAACATTATCATCATCTATATATTTTTTTATTATTCCATTTTTTGTTTCTTCTGCTTTAACTAATGTTTCTTTTGATTCTTTATAATGTTTCTTAATTTTATGCATAAAAGCCATAATTACTTGGATATTATAATATATACAAGAATCTGAAAATTCATTTGAAGCTATTTTTAATATTTTTTCATCTATTCTAGGCGGACACCAGTCACTTAATCCATAGCGAACTAATCCATCTTTAGATCTATAATAATTCGCAAATTCTAAATATTTTTTACATGAATCATAAGCTAAATCAATTAAGCTTGTATCTCCTGTTTCTTTATATACTGTGAAAGGTAAAATAAATAATGCTTGATCCCACGCTGGGCCAAATCCCCAGCTATATCCCCATGAATCAGTAGGAACTATACAACTAAGTTGACCATTTATCCTCATTGAATCCATTATATCTTTAGTAAATTTATAGAATGCTTCTTTCATATCAAATAGATAGAGATCACATTCGCTAGATGCGCTCGCATCGCCAGTCCATCCATTCTTTTCTCGCTGTGGACAATCAGTTGGAATAGAATGATAATTTGAAAGGATTGATCTTCTTCCCGCATCATATAAGAATTCCATCATTTCATCAGTAGTATTAAATTTCGTTATACTTTTTAAATCAGTATGGACAAAATACGCTTTAAAAGCGTTCATATCTATTTCGAATGATATTCCTGTTATTTCTATATACCTAAATCCATGGTATACAAACTCAGGTTTAAATTCTTCAATATTGTCACTACCAAATGTATACTTATCCAATTGGAAATTTGAACTATCACCTACATATATAGATATATTTGAATTATCTAACGTGCTATCATCATATAGTTTTTCAGCGTATTGAATATTGATAGTTTCATTCTTTTTTCCTTTCATCCTAAATGAAACGTATCCTGCGATATTTTTACCAAAATCTATAACGTAGCCTTTATGATTTTTTATTATATTAACTGGTTTTATTATTTCACATTCCCTTATTAGAGGCATGTTCTCTTTAGTTAATATTCCTGGTACTGGAGTAACGATTCTAGCGTTAAACCAATCAATATCATCATAATCTAACGCTTTCCAGTTATCTATAAAATTACCATTAACGTATTCGCCAAGCCTTATAGAATTATAGTATGTGTATTTACTTTTTCTATATTTCCATCCTTCACTGTCACTACTATATATAACGTTATTATTGGATGATATTTCTAGAATGAATCTTGGAGTGTCCCTCCAAGTTGCGTGATTATAACTCCACGTATCTTGTTCACCTTGATTATAAAAGCCATTTCCTAACTTGATACATATTACATTTTTGCCTATATTAATAAAGTTGTCTATATTATATTCAACATAATATACGGTTTTAGTATAATCAGAAAATGCAGGATTTAAACAGTCATCATTTACTCTTTTACCATTGATAAAAAGATTATAAAATCCTAACCCAGATATTTTTAATTTAACATTATCAATTTTATTAAAATCAAATATTTTTCTGAATTCATAGGCAGGCATATCTACCTTATCAGCTCTTCCAATTATAACGTCATAACTGCCTACCCATTTTGCGTTCTTATCCATAATATACCTACTCAACATAATTTAATAATTCTATCATCAACAAATTCCAATTCATAAATCCATGATTCATAATAGGATTCCCATTATCAGGGTTATAGTATTCACTCATAGAGCCATTATTTATAATATCATTTTCAAACATTTGTATTGTCTTATATAGATAATGTTTAGCTTCTCCACTATATCCATTCATAAATAATACTTTTATGAATATATAATTAGATATTCCCCATATAGGTCCATTCCAATTAGATGGGTTTCCTGATGGGGCTAAAGAATACATAAGTTCATTTTTAGATAGTGTTCTTATACCATAATTAGACATTAATCCATCATCGCTAAGTACCATATCGATTATTTCCATTTTTTTATTCATATTATCAGTTATATTCAAATATAGTGGAATTAAACCTAAAAAGCTTCTAATTTTTAGAGGTATTACATTCCAAAAAGCGTTTAATCCATGATGAAAATATTTAGTTTCATGTGTTGATATATTCACATCAACACTATAATACATATTAGTATATTTATCAAAACAATATTTATTTATGCTTAATTTAAGATTATTTAATTCATTAATATAGTATTCTTTTTTATCTTTTAATTTTAGTTTATCAAGAATTATTATCATCGAATTAAAATCTTCAACCAAGAATGAATTTAAAAATATTGATGCGGTTGATCTATCAGGTCTACCAAATACAGATGGGTCGTTATCTATTCCAATCATCACATCATTATTAAATAAATATAGCCCAGTTGGTTCATGATATTGATTCTTTTTATAGAAACTAAAATATTTATCAAGATTATCTATATATTTTGTTAGCCATGTAAAATCATTTATAAATAATGAAGCTTGAAGAGCGTTTTGAGCTAAAAATGGTTTATGTTGGTTAACAGATCCATTTTCTTTCATTCTGTATAATTCATCTTCTAGAATATGATCATATGTCGTCATTATTGGAACAAATCCATCCTCTTTCTGTAGTTCAAAAAAGTTTAGGACATTCCCTTTAATAGAAGATTTCGATTTATTAATAAAATCTTCTTTTAAATATCCAGGTTTATGTTTATTCTCATATTCGATGAATGCGATAATCGCTTTTGCGGAATAAAAAGAATCCCAATCCCATAAATCAGTTGAATATGAGCCACCTGGAATAGTATAAGGATATTTTATATTCCCATTAGGTTCTTTAAACATTTCATCTATATGTTCTTCAATATATTTTAAATAGTGGTTCATATAGCCTTCCTTTAATTATATTATAACCCTATTTTTTCTTTTATATACGCTGCGATAAAATAGTATCCAATAGTAGAAAAATGTAACCCATCATTAGGCTGCGTTACATATTCGTTTTCTATAGTTAATAAAGGATGTTCATCCATTCTTATTAAATCATAATTATTGTTTTTCGCATAATTTATAATAAATTTATTTGCGTTATTTACTCTATCAATATATCCACAGTTTGAATAGGATTTATTTGTTGTGGCGTTAGGACAGGTACACAAATATATTTTGATGTTTTTATTAAAACTTAATACGTATTTTATAATTTTATCATACGCATCATTTCCTTTATTATTATTTCCTAGTTCTCCATTTGTCCCTAACATTATAATTACGATATCCGCATCAGAAAAATCTATCTTACTAGATAAGAGATAATCTAAATAAGATATAGGCGTATATCCACATTTTCCATAGTTTACTACTATTGAATCAGTGATTTTAGATAGAAAAAATGGATAATTGTATTCGCTTATATTAGCGATTCCACTTTTTCCTTTTATCCCGTAATCACCCTCAGTTAAACTATCACCTAATGCGTATACTTTCATATTATTCATCTCTAGATGCTTTTTCGTTTGTTCTTTTAACGTTTACATTTAAGTTAGATTCAAATGAACCACAATTATCTAATACAATTTCAAATTCTTCATCTGTTAATAGTTTATTATTGTTGAATTTTATATTATCAGTATATCTAAAGAATCCCGCAAACTTGTTAGAGAAAGTACAGTTTTCAATAGTGATATTCTTATGATAGTATGGATCTTTTAAAGTTGATTTAAATTCAGGAATAGATGCGAACGCAGGTCTATTCTTAATATTAAATTTAACATTTCTAATAGTCAAATCTTCGACAGGACTAGATTCAAACCAGAAGTTAGTATCTCCTGTTGTCATAAGATCCATATCTGTTTCTATATTTTCTATTAGAACCTTTCCTCTAGTTTGGAATCTTAGGTGAGTGTTTGCTTTACCGAATTTTGAATCATAGATATGAACATTTGTTTGAGCGCTTAAATTTTCTACTAAGCTTCCTTTATTAACATCTTTAATCTCTTTATCTAATGTGAATTCATATAACTTATTATTTATTTTATTAATATTAATGATTCTTGATCTATCAACTTCTTCCATTGAATGATCATTATATAAAGCGATTAAATCGCCTTCACCAAATATCTTAAACGCATCAGATTGTCCAGGCGTGTTTACAGTAATCTTATTTTTATCTTTTGATTCAAATGTATAGTAATTAGAGTGAATATTTAATGCATCATCAATAGTTCCATAAAATATTGAATTCTTAATAATTAAATCGCCCTTGCACGCAACCGCATGTATTCCATCCGCAGAGTTCGCAACGATTGAATCTGACAATTCATCATGATAATACTTCAAACCATCAATTGTCATATTTTCTGTATATACAGGCATTATCCCCATGCCTAAGCCATTGATTATTCTATAATTTGTAATCTTAATATCTTTGGAGTTATATGAGATTAAATTAGTGATATCTCTATTGTCTACACATAGAATAAGAATTGAGCCTATATGGTATTCAGGAATTATATGTCCTTTAAACACCAAGTATTCACCTTCTTCATACGCAAGCATCGAACATGCTTCATCACCCCAAGGCAAGAAACATCTTTCTTTTGTTTTATCACCTATTAACACAACAGGCCAACTTATACCGTCAAGTGTTTCTTTATTAAATTCTTGTAAGAATACATAGCCATTTTTTACTGTTTCATCTCTCCAATATTTTGAATATGGAATAAATTCTCCATCTCTTACTTCATATGGAAAACCTTTAGACACTTTACATTTAATGTATCCTTCTTTAATATCTACTACTTCCATTTCTGTATGGAACGCTCTATCATATTTAACTATCACATTTTTGATTTCTATATTTTTAGAATTAGCGATAATAAATGGAGATAAAGGGCCATTTAAATATAAAATAGCTCCGTTAAAATCGATAGTTATATTCTCTTTATTATTAATGTATATACAGGTATTTTGTTCATCACAAAATCTTCTTGTTGAACAAAAATATTCATCATTACTAAGAGGAATAGTATCCTCTTTATAGTATTCTAAAATATCCTTATCATAGTAATAATAAGTGTTGTTTTCTAAAGAAATGTTCTTATTAAATAGTACTCTTTTCATGTTTATATCCTAATATTTTTTCTTAATCATAACACAATAATATTTAATAGTAAATTACGATAATTTACCATTATCATATTATTATTTTTCTATTTATTCATATAGAAAAAGGATGTCAAAACATCCCTCTAAAGTCTATTTTTCAAAATATGGAACGAAATGACGATATCTCATTTCTTTTAAAGCTTCTTCGGCTTCTTCCTTATGGTTTTCAGTTTCGAATTTCTTTACTGATATAATCTTAGGATTGTCTTCTTCAGTTTCATCATAGATAACATATCCTTTTTGGTTAACTACTCTAAAACATCCTGATTTAGATTCTCTTAAGAAAGTACCTACTTCGATAGTTGCGAGCTGTTCAGGATCTACACAGTAATAAATTCTTTTCCCATCCCTTTCAACCTTTTCAACTAGATCACCATTTACAGTAAATAATGGTTTATAGTAGTTATCAGCGATCTTTCTAACTGTTAGCGCTTCTTTGACTTCAACTAGCTGTTCATCATCAACTGGAAAATATCTTTGAGAACCATCCTTATTGAGTACTGGTTTTCCTTCCTTATCCATTCCAGGTTCAATAAATACTTCGTAAGCAGCTAATCTGGTGTCTACTTTTTCTTCGCTACCAACCTTAATAGTCGACTCTTTAACCGACAAAAATACTTTGTTCATGTTTCTCCTAATAATAAATAATTATATGTTGTTATTGTAATTATATTTTACCACATTTTTACTTAAATCAAACAAATGCTTAACGCAATTAATGATTGTCCTATATAATAGATGATTAAATTGAATGAAACTAGCCATTCTTTTCTATTATTTCCAAATTCATTAAATGCGAGAATTATATCAGATGAGACAAATAATATCATACCAATCATGAATATGATGTTTGATATATTAATATTTGTTAATCCAAATACGATTGATAATACTAATATCAATACTATTATAGTTAGATAAACTCCACCTAAAATAAGGATGCTTTTAGATGCGG
>CALCVH010000181.1 GCA_937907585.1 uncultured Bacillota bacterium
AAACATTTCTTTCAATCTAATAGATATTTCATCATTAATAACTTTTCTTCTGTACTTAACTACCATTATAAGATGATAATTAAGATTAAAAATTGCATGATTATTAGTATCATATTTCATAGGTAAAACCTCAAAATAATATATTACTACTGACACTAATATTATACCAAATTTTTAAGTTATTAACAACTAGTTGTTAAAGATAAATGTGAATTCATCTCCCACCTAAAGAGGTATGAGTATTCTTCACCTGTTTAGATAAAAAATCGAATTATATAATATTTGCTCCTCTAAAAATGAAATAGAATTTTTGACATATCCATATAGTTTTTAAATAAATAAAAGGAGATGGAATAATCCAAATCCTTTATTTTGATTTTGATATTTATAATTATCTACCAAATAATCCTTTTTTCTTAGTTGCTCCATCAACACCAAATGCTTGTCTTAACAAATCTTTTTGTGATGATGTAAGATTTCTTGGTGTTTCCACAACAACTTTAACGAACATATCACCTTTAACTTTGCTTCTGACATTTGGAACACCTTTACCTCTTAATCTTAATACAGTATCTGTTTGACATCCTTCAGGAATTGTAAGAATTTCTTCTCCATATGGACTTTCGATTTTCTTATCGCTTCCTAATGCAGCTTCTGCGAAGTTAATCTTTTCAGTTACGTATAGATTATCTCCATCTCTTTCGTATCTAGGATCTTCTTTAACTAAGAATTGTAAATATAAATCGCCATTAGGTCCACCATTGATACCTTTGCCACCAAATCCACTGAATCTGATTTGTTGGCCAGTTTGGATACCAATTGGGATATCGACTGTAACTTTCTTTTGAATTTTGATTCTTCCTTCACCATGACAAGTATTACATTTATTTCTAATGTATTTACCACTACCATTACATTGACTACAAGTTCTTCTTGTTTGTGCTCTACCAAATATAGATTGAGTGATGATAGTTTCATACCCAGTTCCTTTACATGTTGGACAATCTACTACATCTGAATTAGATAGAGCACCAGTTCCTTTACAGTCTGGACAAGTTTCATATACAGGAATAGTGATATCAGTTTTCTTACCGAAAATGACATCTCTTAAATTGACAGCCATTCTCTTTTGAATATCTTGTCCTTTCATAGGACCTGCTTTTTGTGATGATCTTCCACCGCCAAAGAAAGAAGAGAAAATATCTCCTAAATCTTCAAAGCCACTGAATCCGCTGAATCCACCACCGAAGCCACTAGCTCCGCCCATATCTTCAGCATCTGTTCCATATCTATCATATTGTTGACGTTTTTGTGGATCAGATAAACAGTCGTATGCTTTTTGAACTTCTTTAAACTTTTCTGGCGCATCTGGATCATGGTTTATATCTGGATGGTATTTTTTAGCGAGTGTTCTATAAGCTTTCTTTATATCTTCTTCACTAGCGTCTTTACTTATACCTAAAGTTTCGTAATAATCTTTAGCCATATAATGCTCCTTTAAAGCCCAGCATTTAGCTGGGCATTAATTATAATTAAATATTATGCTTCTTTATAGTCTGCATCAAAGATGTCTTGGTCGTTAGAATCAGTTGATGATTGAGATTCGCCATTACCTGCTTGTCCACCACCATTATTTTGGTTCTTCTTAGCTTCTTCTTCATATACTTTTTGTGCTAATCCTTGAGCAGCTTTTTCTAAAGCTTCTTTCTTAGATTTAATTTCTTCAGAATTGTTTTGTTGTTTTAGAGCTTCTTCTAAATCTTTAGCTTTTGATTCGATATCATCTTTTTCGTTTTGAGAGATCTTATCTCCATATTCTTCAAGTGATTTTCTTACGCTGAAGATTAGAGTATCAGCTTCATTTCTTAAATCAACTTCTTCCTTTCTCTTCTTATCTGCTTCTTCGTTAGCTTTAGCTTCTTTAACCATTCTATCGATATCAGCTTCAGAAAGGTTAGAATTAGATTTAATAACAACGTTTGCTGATTTGCCTGTGCCTTTGTTGATTGCAGTAACAGTTAAGATTGAGTTAGCATCGATATCGAATTTAACTTCAATTTGAGGTACGCCTCTTCTTGCTGGTGGAATGTCAGCTAATTGGAAGACACCAAGTTCTTTGTTATCAGCTGCCATTGGTCTTTCACCTTGTAAGATTCTGATATCTACAGCTGGTTGGTTATCAGCAGCAGTTGAGAAGACTTGTGATTTAGATGTAGGAATAGTAGTATTTCTTTCAATTAATTTAGTAAATACTCCACCTAATGTTTCGATACCTAATGATAATGGTGTAACATCAAGTAATAATACATCCTTAACTTCGCCTTTTAATACACCACCTTGAATTGCAGCACCCATTGCTACACATTCATCTGGGTTAACTGAATGGTTAGGTTCTTTACCGAAATAATTCTTTACATATTCTTGAACAGCTGGGATTCTTGTTGAACCACCAACGAGTAAGATTTCATCCAATTGGCTAGCTGATAATTTAGCATCTGACATAGCTCTTTCAACTGGGCCAGCGCATCTCTTAACTAAATCTTTAGTTAATTCATTGAATTTAGCTCTAGTTAAAGTCTTTTCTAGGTGAACTGGAGCACCATTTACCATTGAAATGAATGGTAGAGAGATAGTTGCTTGCATTGTACCAGATAATTCGATCTTAGCTTTTTCAGCAGCATCTTTTAATCTTTGCATTGCCATTTTATCTTTTGATAAATCAATGCCATTTTCTCTTCTGAATTCATCTACTAGATAGTCGATAATCTTTTGGTCAAAGTCATCACCACCAAGATGAGTATCACCAGCAGTTGATAATACTTCGAAAGTACCATCAGCTAAGTTTAGAATAGAAACATCGAATGTTCCACCGCCAAGGTCAAATACTAATACAGTTTGATCTTTTTGTTGTTTATCAATACCGAATGCTAATGCAGATGCAGTTGGTTCATTGATAATACGTTTAACATCTAGTCCAGCAATCTTACCAGCGTCTTTAGTTGCTTGTCTTTGTTGGTCATTAAAGTATGCAGGAACAGTAATAACAGCTTCAGTAACTGGTTCACCTAAATAAGCTTCTGCAGTTTTCTTCATAGATTGAAGAATCATAGCTGAGATTTCTTGAGGAGTGTAGCTCTTATTCATAGATTTGATTGCTACTTTTTCAGTTGTTCCCATTAATCTCTTGATTGATCTTACAGTATCAGGGTTAGTGATTGCTTGTCTTTTCGCAACTTCACCAACTTGAATTTCACCATTTTTAAATGCTACTACAGATGGAGTAGTTCTACCTCCTTCTGGATTTGTTATGACTTTAGCTTCGCCAGCTTCCATCACAGATACACATGAGTTAGTTGTACCTAAATCGATTCCAATAATTTTTGACATATTTATTCATTCTCCTTTTCATTATTATTATCACTATTATTAATTACATTAACTACTACGTTCGCAGGTCTTAAAACTCTATCTTTGAACATGTAGCCTTTCATAAAGACTTGAACAACCTCTTGGTCTTTTTTAGTCTTATCTTCAACTTGGCTTAAGGCAACCATATAGTTAGGATCAAATTCTTTATTTTCCGCATCGATTTCCTTAACGCCTTCTTTTTCTAATATCTTGAATATTTGATTTCTAGTTAATTTAAATCCATCTAGGAAAGCTATCATCTTTTCATCTTCTTGCTTCTTATCTAAAGCTAGATCGAACGAATCTAGTATTCCTACTAATTGTTTACAGATATCGAATGATGAATATTTATAGAATCTATCCATTTCATCATCGCATCTCTTCTTATAGTTTTTAGATTCAGCTAGAGACATCAAATATTTATTATTTAATTCATCTTTTTCTTTGAAGAGCTTTTCATTTTCTTCTTTTAATACTTTTAATTCAGATTCAAGTCTGTTAATTTCTTTATTTTCTTTTTTAGATTCTTTCTTAGATTTTTTAGAATCATCAACAGTCTCTACTTCATCAAAAATATCAACTTTTTCTTTTTCTTCAGCCATTTTTTACTCCTACTTCTTATATGTTTTGGTTATATCTTTAGCGATATATTCTATCAAAGGTATAACCTTTTTATAATCCATTCTTGAAGGTCCAACGAGCGCAACCGTTCCTTTATCACCCTTATCATTTTCATATGGAACTGAAATGATAGTTGCGTTATCAACATTTTCAAGGCCAGTTTCGCTACCGATTCTTATTGATACAGAATCAGTCGAATTTTCTTTTATTATTTTTATTAATTCTTTCTTTTCTAAAATATCAATAAGTTTCTTTAGTTTATTCTGATCTTGGAATTCAGGTTGGATAAGCATATTAGATGATCCAGAAACATAATAATTTGTTTCGCTGAACTTCATGAATGCATTAAGGAAGTTTTGGATGATTGAATCTCTATACGTTAAGAATTCTTGAACGAGATGATTATCCATAATATAAGTTAATTTTGAATAAACATCAGATAGTGCAGTACCAACAAGAACATCATTAAGTATATCCATAACTTTCATTATTTCTTCTTGGTTAATCTCTTCACCTTCAAATGAAACCTGTTTTGTTTCTACGTGTCCTCTATCTGTTACAACCATCATTAAGTAGTTTAATTCCGATAGATTAATAAGTTCAATTTTTGACACTTTTTGAACTGAACTATCAGGTCCTAAAACAACTGTAGTATAGTTCGTAATATCAGATAGTAATGAACAAGCTTTTTTAATCGCATCTTCTCTTTCAACTATCTTATTTGAAAAGATGTTATCAACGAGTTCATAAGCCTTTTCTTCGAAGACATCATCACTCATAGATATAAGTTCTTCAACATAGTACTTATATCCTTTTTCAAGTGGAACTCTACCGCTAGATGAATGGGTCTTATCTAAGTATCCTTCCTTTTCAAGAAAGGCCATTTCATTTCTAACTGTAGCGCTTGATACATTTAATCTATCGCAGATTGACTTCGATCCAACAGGTTCTGCAGTTCTAACATATTCTTCTACTATGATTTTTAATATTTCTTTTTGTCTAGTAGATAACATATCAATCACCTTTCACTTTTTTAGCAGTCTATTCTCTAGATTGCCAAAAATATTATATACTTATTTTTTAGCACTGTCAACTTTTAATTGCTAATTTTTATAAATAAAAATAAAAATCGCTGTTTTTCGCGATTTTTTCTATTATAGATTGTGATGATTTTATAAAAATTGCTTATATTTTACTATATTAATCAATCTATTTTGATAAAGATTCAATAAATTCTTTTTGTAATTTAGATAGTCCTATATCTATAACTTGTAGTTCTTTAGTTGATGGATTGATGAATTCTATATAATGCGAATGCAACATCATTAATTCTCCATCAACATAATCTTTATCATACATTTCATCTCCATATAGAGGGTGACCAATTTCACTAAATGTTACTCTAATCTGGTGAGTTCTACCAGTTAAAAGTTCAATATCTAATAAAGAATAATTATCAAATTCTTGAACTACTTTATATTTAGTTATCGCTTCTTTACCATCATTTCTAACACATCTTCTAACTGTCATATTAGATTCTTTTGCGATTCTATTATAAATTGTTCCTTCCTTTTTGTTTAATCTTCCTTTAACTATCGCATAATATCTTCTCTTTAAATCTTCTTTTAAAGATAGTGATAACATTGATGCGCTAAACCTATTTAGCGCCACAACCATTAAACCTGTAGTGTTTCTATCTAGTCTATTTATGATATGTATTTTTGAATCTAATCCATTTTCAAGTAAATAGGCTTGAATACCATTTAAAAGAGTATCTTCATTTAGATTGAGTGTAGACATTACGGATAAGCCATACGCTTTATCAATAATTAGGATATTATCATCTTTATATACAATATTTATATCCATCTTAACTGGCTTCATATCTGATTTTTCATCTGGAAAAATAAGTGTGACAAAGTCACCTTCCTTTAAAGTTTCTTTTAGGAAGATTATTTTGTTATCTTTTAATATGTTACCTTTAGCTTTTAAAGATTTGATAATTTTAGATGAAATATTATTTTCAATTAATAATTCATTGACAGTCATCTCTCTACCAGCTCTAATTTTAATCTTTTTCATAGACTCACCGTCTATTTTAAATCTTTTAATATATGTTCTTTACCCTTTAATGATTCAGGTTCATATATAGATAGATTAGGATATCCTTGTTGTCTTAAAGCTTCATAGATGATGATAGCGCATGTATTAGATACATTTAATGCTCTAACGTTTTCCATCATCGGTACTCTAATACAAGTATCTATATGTTTTTTAAGAATATCTAAAGGGATTCCTGTAGATTCTTTTCCTAATATAAAATAATAGTTTTTATTAGTGTCACTATAATCAAAATCACTATGTGTTTTGAGTCCGTATCTAGTTAAGAAATAGTATTCTCCATCCTGATTCTTTTCCATGAATTCATCAAAAGAATCATAGATATAGAATTCAAAATTATGGGTGTAGTTTACACTTGATCTTTTGATTTCTTTATCATCTAAAGAGAAACCGAAAGGTCTAATTAAATGAAGCGTAGAATTAGTTGCGCTCGCAGTTCTCATTATATTACCGGTATTTTGCGGTATTTCTGGTTCAAATAGTACTATATGGTTCATTATTTACTCTTTAACTTCTTTAATATTAATTTCTTTCTTTCTTCTCTAACTTTCTTGTTGAAGTTCTTTTTATAATTAGGTTTAACCTTTTTAGAGATTGTTCTTTTTTGTCTTAAAGATTGTTCTGCTTCCTGGTTTATTTTTGATTTGTAGAAATCTTTTCTGCTTCTAGCGTTTCTTATCTTTGATTCAATTAAAGCACCATCTTTCATTTCTACATATTCAGTTTTGAGTCCCTTAGCTTCTAATTTATCTAGATATGAATCATCATCTAAATCATAGAATGATATAGATAAACCATCACTAAACATTCTACCTGTTCTACCGCTTCTATGAACATAGAATTCTACATCATTTGGAAGTTCAAAATTTATTATATGAGATACACCAGATATATCTAATCCTCTCGCAGTTAGATCAGTTGATACAATATAAGTGTATTTTAAATCTCTTATATCTTTCATTATCCTTCTTCTCTTTGTTGGCTCCATATCGCCATACATAAGAGTGACTCTTTTATCTGATTTAAGATAGTTATATAAAGATAATACCTGTTCTTTAGTATTACAGTAAATGATACATAAGAATGGGTTGATACATTTCATCAATTCTTTAGTTAAAACATTTTTATCTCTGAATTTTGTCTTAATAAAATAATGAGTAATATTAAGAGGTGTTAGATCTTTCTTGTTAATCTCAATAAATGTAGGATTAGATAAATATTTTTTTAAGAATGGTTCTAATTGAACTGGGATAGTTGCGCTATATACTTGAAACCTTGCGCTCTCTTTAGCTTTATCAAACATCTTATCAACAAGAGGCAAGAAACCACTATCCATAGTCATATCAGCTTCATCTAGTATAAATAAATTAGCTTTATAGATGTTTAATAAACCTTCATCTATTGAAAGCTGATTTAATCTACCAGGAGTACCGATAGCGATTTGAGGATTTCCTTTAGATAATTTCTTTTTAGCTTTTTCTATATCATCTCCACCCACAAATAATTTACAATCAACATCTTCATATTCCATAAGTGGCTTTGCCATTTCATATATCTGTCTTGCGAGTTCTCTAGTAGGAGATGATATAACTACCTGTAAATCTTTAATATCTTTATCTATTATAGAAAGAATATAAAACAAAAAGGCGTGTGTTTTGCCACTTCCTGTAACTGATTGAACAACTAAGTTTCTATTTTTGTTAGCGCTATCTAATACCTTTTCTTGAACCTCAGTTAACGAATCAAAATTATATAGTTTTAAATATTCTTGTATTTTGTCTATTCTTTCCATAATAACTACCTTTTTCTTACAATTTATTATATAATAATAAAGAGAATTATTAAAGGAAAAAAGAAATGAGAGTAGACATTTTAGAATCCAGCGGATTCTGTGGTGGCGTAAATAGAGCGATTAAAATTCTAGATAAAACTATAGAACAATATAGAGGTAAGACTATTTATCTACTTGGTGAGATTGTCCACAATAAAATAGTTAATCAAGAATATTTAGATAAGGGTTGTGTAATCATTAGTGAATCTGATTTAGATAAGCTTAGTGATGGTTCTATTGTTGTATCAAGCGCACACGGAATATCTAATGAATTAAGAAATAAATTAAATAGATTCATTCTAATAGATTCGACATGTCCATTTGTAAAAAAGAATCAAGATCTAATACTAAATGATAATTCAAATAATATTTTCTTTATCGGAAAGAAAAATCATTCTGAAGCGATAGCCTTAACTACTGATAAATCTATTCCAATAATAGAAAATATTAGTGATTTAAATAATTATGATTTAAATAATGGTGTATCATATTGTCAGACGACATTTAATAAAGATGATTTAGAATTAATAAAGAAGAAAATGTTAAGTATTAATTCTAATTTTATATTCCATAACACACTATGTGAAGTAACAATAAAAAATCAATCAGCTTTAACTACTGTTAATAATAAATATAATAAATTAATAATAGTAGGTGATAAGCATTCAAATAATGCGCTTAGCTTATACGAGATGAGCAAATATAAAAACACATTATTTATATCTAATGAAGATGATTTAGATATGGATAGTTTTAATAATGATGATTCAATTTTGATTATAGGTAGCGCATCAACTCCTAAAAGTGTGATGGAAAAAGTTAAGAAAAAATTATTATTAAATCACTAAGTTTATTTTTCACTTTATTTTTAATAATATTTAAGATATAATAAATAAGACTAGTAATTAAGAGGTAATGTAAAATGCCAAAATCTAAAAAGAGAAAAGTAGAAAATACAAGTAAAGAATCAGAAAGACATTATAACGTTCAAGAAAGTAAGGCTGGAAAAATCCTTATCTTAGTTTTAGTTATCGCAATGGTTCTAGGTATTGCGTTCGCCGCAGTATACTTAATGATTTCTGCTTTATAGAAATAATAGAATATACATAATAAAAAGCGCTAAATTTAGCGCTTTTTATTATACATATAGGTTCGCAACTTTATCTCTTAAATCATTTTGAGCTTTAATTAGTTCTTTTAAGAAGAATGATACATCATCTGATGCGAATCTTGAAGATACATTTTGAGCTAAAGTATTGATATCATAATTAAGTGCGATTACTTTTTGTTTTTCTTTAGTGTTATTATTAGTTACTTGAGCGTCCTGAATAGAAACGATAGTATTGATCTTTTCTTTTAAAGCTATTTCTTTTACAAAATTAACTCTTAAAGATGTTTCATCAGGCCTTGTGCCAAATATATCATTAAAGTTTAAATTCTTAGCCTGAATATTAGAATTTACTCCAAATTCATTAGCGATAAATTCATTTGTAATATATGATATTCTAACTCCATTAATTAGCCATTCACCAGTTAGTTTTTTAGATAGTTCTTCTACGAAATCTATGAATTCTTCATCAGTTATTGGTTCATTATTATAATAGAAGATAAAATCTAATCTTAGTCTTGATAATTTAATTTGTAAGTTTACATTGCTTAAAAAATATACAGGTGATTCAACTATTTTATTATCTTGAGTTCTTAGTTGTTCTTTTTCTTCGTTTCTATTAAACGCAGGAAATAAATCATTAAATTCTTCTATTCTATCAATGTAGTTAGAAAAGTTAGCGAATAGAGAAAATTGTTTTTTTATTGTTTGAAATTCTTTCATATATACTCCTTATATTTTGAATGATATTAAATATTCTTTATTGCCTGATCCACCTAGAATAGGTGATTCAATAATTTTAGAATATTTTATTTGTTTACTTTTAAGATATAGTTCAATTTGTTCAATTACTTTTTTATGAACTTTAGGATCTTTTATAACCCCATTTTTGATATAGGTTTTACCTATTTCAAATTGTGGTTTAATTAAAGATATAACTATAGCGTCTTTATATGAATCTATAACTTTATCTAAAATAGTTTCAACTTTCACAAAAGATACGTCTATAACAATTAAATCAATCTTATCTAATTTAGATATATCAAGTGTTAAGAAATTGGTACTCTCATATGAAATAATTTTAGGATTATTTCTTAATGATTCATGAAGTTGATTGGTTCCTGTATCTATTGCGTAAACTAATTTAGCGCCATTTTGTATTAGACAATCAGTAAATCCTCCAGTTGATGAACCGATATCTAAACAGGTTAAATTAAGTGGATTAATATTATATTCTTTTAGTGCTTTTTCTAGTTTTAAGCCACCTTTTGATACATATTTGAGTTCATTTTGTTTAATGAATTCGATATTATCATCTTCTTTTATTTCATATGCAGGTTTAGTTACTACTTTATTGTTAACTAAAACATTACCACTTTCTATTTCATATTTAGCTTTGTTTCTAGATTCTATT